>SMXR01000058.1 GCA_004356215.1 Alphaproteobacteria bacterium
CCCTCGAAATTTTTCGCTTTTATCCTCATTGGCTGCTTGCAAGCCCCAAGGCACTATGCTAGGTAATCCGCGCGTTTAAAGGTGCAAGAAAACAGGGAATCGGCAGGAAAAGTCTGTGTCTTCCAATCATGTAAAAGCTTCGGGACTTGAGGGCCGCTATGCAATGGCTCTTTTTGCCCTTGCTCTCGAGGAAAAATCCCTCGATGCCTCTGCCAAGGATTTAGCAAGTTTGGCCCGTATGACTGAGGAAAGTGAAGCCTTTGCCAACCTCTTGAAAAATCCAGTTCTTGATCAAAACACCCAGCAAAAAACCATTTCCGCTATTGCAAAAAAAGCCAAGTTGCAAAAACTGACAGCAAAATTTTTGGGAACTTTGGTTACCAACAGACGGCTGAATTATTTGCAGAAAATTTCTGCCTCTTTTTTAAAACTGGTCGCCGATCACAAAGGCGAAGTAACCGCAGAAATCACTTCTGCCCAGAAGCTGACTAAAACCCAGGCCGACGCTTTAAAGAAAAAACTGAAAAAAACCCTCGGCCAGGATATTTCTTTTGACGTTACCGTGGACGAAACCTTGTTAGGAGGCCTTAGGGTCAAGGTAGGTTCCCGGGTCATTGACTCATCGCTTAAAACAAAACTCGAAAACCTTACTCTTCAAATGAAAGGTGTTTAGAAATGGACATCCGTGCGGCAGAAATTTCAAAAATCCTGAAAGACCAAATCAAAGGCTTTGGCTCAGAAGCTGAAGTATCAGAAGTCGGCCAGGTTCTATCGGTAGGTGACGGCATCGCCCGTGTTTATGGCCTGGATAATGTGCAGGCCGGTGAGCTGGTGGAATTTCCCGGCGGCATCAAGGGCATGGCTCTCAACCTTGAGGAAGACAATGTCGGAATTGTGATTTTTGGCGAAGACCGGAATATTAAGGAAGGCGATGTTGTAAAGCGGACCGGTACAATTGTTGACGTTCCGGTTGGTAAAGAACTTTTGGGCCGGGTGGTTGACGCGCTTGGTAATCCAATCGATGGCAAGGGCCCGCTTAGGGCCAAAAAACGCCAGCGAATTGAAGTCAAAGCCCCTGGGATTATCCCGCGTAAATCGGTTCATGAACCGATGCAAACAGGCCTGAAGGCCATCGACAGCCTGGTTCCTATCGGCCGCGGCCAGCGTGAACTAATCATTGGCGATCGTCAAACCGGTAAAACCGCGGTTGCGATCGACGCCATCATCAACCAGAAAGAAATCAATTCAGGCGACGACGAAACGAAAAAGCTTTACTGCATTTATGTTGCTATTGGGCAAAAGCGCTCAACGGTTGCCCAGATAGTAAAATCGCTGGAAGAAGCCGGCGCCCTGGAATACAGCATCATTGTTTCCGCCACCGCGTCAGAACCGGCGCCACTACAGTTTTTGGCGCCTTATACCGGTTGTGCCATGGCGGAATATTTCCGCGACAATGGTATGCATGCGTTGATCATTTATGATGATCTTTCAAAGCACGCGGTGGCTTACCGCCAGATGTCGCTGTTGCTGCGCCGCCCGCCGGGACGCGAAGCCTATCCGGGTGATGTTTTCTATCTTCATTCCCGCCTGCTGGAACGTGCCGCCAAGATGAACGATGACCATGGCGCGGGTTCAATGACGGCATTGCCGATTATTGAAACCCAGGCCGGGGATGTATCCGCTTATATTCCAACCAATGTAATTTCCATTACCGACGGCCAGATATTCCTTGAAACCGAACTGTTTTACCAAGGCATTCGTCCAGCCATTAACGTTGGCCTATCGGTTTCCCGTGTTGGTTCAGCCGCCCAGACCAAGGCAATGAAACAGGTTTCCGGTTCAATCAAACTGGAATTGGCCCAGTACCGGGAAATGGCGGCGTTTGCCCAATTCGGTTCTGATCTGGATGCGGCCACACAAAGACTTTTGAACCGCGGCGCGCGGCTCACCGAGCTTTTGAAACAAGACCAGTATTCACCAATGCCGATGGAAGAACAGGTTGTTTCCATCTTCGCCGGAGTGAAGGGTTACCTTGATGATATTAAGGCCGCGGATGTAACGCGTTTCGAATCGGCTTTTATGACCGAGGTTCGCAACAAGCACAAAGACGTGTTGGATAGCATTGCCAAGGAACAAGAAATTACCGATGAAACCGACAAAAAACTTCACAAGATTTTGGAAAAATTTTCCAAGGCGTTTGCTTAAAGTTTAAATTTTTAGGGAATTCGGGAAAGGCACATGGCCAACCTTAAAGATCTCAAGAACCGGATCAACAGCGTTGCTTCAACGCAAAAGATCACCAAAGCCATGAAAATGGTGGCGGCTTCCAAGTTGCGCCGGGCGCAAGAGGCGGCAGAAGCTGCCCGCCCCTATGCCGAGCGCATGGAAAATGTTCTTTCTGGCCTTGCTGACAGTGTAAAAGGGGTTGCCGGGGCGCCAAAGTTGCTGGTTGGCACCGGCACTGACAAAACCCATCTGGTGATTGTTGCCACCTCTGAACGCGGCCTGTGCGGCGGTTTCAACACTTCAATCGTGAAAGCCGCCCGCCTCAAGATCCAGGAGCTGACCAAAGCTGGAAAAACTGTCAAAATTTTATGCATCGGGAGGAAAGGCTTTACCCAACTACAACGGGTTTACGGTGAAAAAATTATCGAAGTTGTCGATTTGAGCGAAGTTAAAAACCTTAGGTTTTCGGACGTTTCTCCCATTGCAGATAAAGTCCTTGGAATGTTTGATGCCAGCGAGTTTGATTTCGTCACGCTTTTTTACGCCCGCTTCAAATCAGCCCTGACCCAGATTGTTACCGAACAGCAGTTGATCCCGGCTGCTTTTGAGGAAAAAGAGGGCGAAGCAAAAGGCGAAGGTTTGAAAGGGTCTATTTACGAATATGAACCCGAAGAAAAGGAAATTTTAAGCACGCTGCTGCCGCGTAATGTTGCAGTCCAGTTATTCAGGGCATTGTTGGAAAATGCTGCCAGCGAACAAGGTGCCCGGATGACCGCCATGGACAGCGCAACCCGCAACGCTGGGGATATGATTGACCGCCTGACCCTGCAATACAACAGAACCCGCCAGGCGGCGATTACCAATGAATTGATTGAAATTATTTCAGGTGCCGAAGCCCTGTAGGCCCGCACCTGGGTTGAGAAAAAACACTTAAGGAATGGATAGAAGAATGGCTAATAGCAAAAACACCGGAAGCATTACCCAGATAATCGGCGCCGTTGTCGACGTACATTTTGAAGGCGACCTGCCGGCGATCCTGAATGCGCTTGAAACCACAAACCAGGGCAACCGGCTGGTTCTGGAAGTGGCTCTACATTTAGGGGAGGGTACGGTCCGGACCATTGCCATGGATTCAACCGAAGGCTTGGTGCGTGGCGGTGAGGTAACCGATACTGGCGCTGCAATCACCGTGCCGGTTGGCCCCGAAACCCTGGGCCGGATTATCAACGTTATCGGTGAGCCGATAGATGAACTGGGGCCCTTGAAAACAAAGAAAAAAGCCCCTATTCATGCCCCAGCTCCTCCATTTGTTGACCAATCAACCGAACAGGAAATCCTGGTCACCGGTATCAAAGTTGTTGACCTTTTGGCGCCTTACGCCAGGGGCGGCAAGATTGGTCTTTTCGGTGGGGCCGGAGTTGGCAAAACCGTTATTATCATGGAGCTGATTAACAACATTGCCAAAAGCCACGGCGGCTATTCTGTGTTCGCAGGGGTTGGCGAGCGCACCCGCGAGGGCAATGACCTTTACCACGAAATGATAGAATCAGGTGTTATCAACCTCAAGGGCGAGTCCAAAGCAGCACTGGTTTATGGCCAGATGAACGAACCTCCTGGCGCGCGTGCAAGGGTTGGCTTGACCGGCGTAACACTGGCCGAATATTTCCGCGATGAAGAAGGCCAGGATGTGCTTTTCTTCATGGATAACATTTTCCGCTTTACCCAGGCCGGCTCAGAAGTTTCCGCCCTGTTGGGCCGTATTCCGTCAGCTGTTGGCTATCAACCGACGCTTTCAACCGAAATGGGCAACTTGCAGGAGCGCATCACCTCTACCAAAAAAGGCTCGATAACTTCGGTGCAGGCGATTTATGTTCCGGCTGATGATTTAACAGATCCAGCGCCGGCCACCTCATTCTCACATCTGGATGCGACCACAGTGCTTAGCCGCCAGATTGCTGAACTTGGGATTTACCCGGCTGTGGATCCGCTTGATTCCACCAGCCGGATGCTTGATCCTCGGATTGTCGGCGAAGAACACTATAAAGTAGCTCGATCGGTTCAAGAAGTTTTGCAGCGTTATAAATCCCTGCAAGACATCATCGCAATTCTTGGAATGGATGAATTATCCGAAGAAGACAAAATGACCGTAACAAGGGCGCGCAAAATTCAGCGGTTCCTTTCGCAGCCTTTCCATGTGGCAGAAGTGTTTACCGGGGTGCCGGGTACGTTTGTCCCGCTGGAAGATTCAATCAAAGGCTTCAAGGCAATTGTTGCCGGTGAATATGATCACCTGCCCGAGGCCGCCTTCTATATGGTTGGCACCATTGAAGAAGCAGTGACCAAGGCAGAAAAAATGGCTACTGAGGCAGCTTAGGAAAAATTAGGCATGGCCAAGGATCAAGAAAATACCTTTCATTTCGAGTTAGTCTCGCCAGAGCGCCTGTTGATGGACATGGCGGTCAGTGCCGTGCGAGTGCCTGGCGCTGAAGGTGATTTCATGGTTTTGCCCAACCATGCCCCGGTGATGTCGACCATTCGGCCCGGCGTTCTGGATGTTTATGAAGGGGAAGGCAAGACCCCTGAGCAGGTCTTTGTCCGCGGAGGTTTTGCAGAAGTTACCCCTGGAACCCTTGTCATACTTGCTGAAGAGGCAGTGCTTGTCAAAGAGCTGAGCAAATCGAACCTGAAACAGAAAATTACCGATGCCCGGGAAGATTTAGAAGACGCCAAAACAGATGAAGACAAAAGGAAGGCCCAAGAAGCAATTGCGCGTTTGACCGAACTTTTAACCGCCGTCAATTAAGCCGCTTAACTATTCAAATAAGCCGAAAACTCTTTGATTACCGCGTGATAAAGTTCTCTTTTAAAGGGAACAATAAGCGCTGGCAGGTCGCGGCTTTCTACCCATTTCCAGGCGATGAATTCCGGGTGATGGGTATCAAGATCAATATCGGCGTTGTCCCCAAGAAACCGCATTAAAAACCATTTCTGTTTTTGACCGCGATACCTCCCACCCCAAACCTTGCCGACAAGGTTTGATGGCAGGTCATAAGTTAACCAGCCCTTGGTGCTGGCAATTACTTTTGCATTATTTGTCCCGATTTCTTCCTTGAGTTCCCTGAAGGCGCAATCTTCCGGGTTTTCACCTTCATCAATACCGCCTTGGGGCATTTGCCAAGCCTCCATCGTGGTATCAATTCGCTGGCCGACAAACACTTTATTGTCTGGATTCAAAAGCATAACCCCGGTGCAGGGCCGGTAGGGAAGTTTGGTAAAAGCCATGGTTTTAAATTTACTCGGCTGCCTCCAAAAGTGCCTGACGTTGGCCCATTTCAATAACACCGGTCAAAAGATCAAGAGCATAATTCAGCTGATAATCTTCGAAATTCCCATCTTCATCAACTACCGGGGCAGGCCTTATCAGGGCTTGTGCGACCGGGGTTTCTTCATTACTGGCAGTGTCGCCATTTTCATTGGGAATATGGCCCGAGAGGTCACGTTCACGTTGGAAGTTCACCGGGTTACCTTCGGAATCAAAAATTGGCTGTTCGACAATAATATCGGGTTTGATGCCAAGGGTCTGTATCGATCGCCCGGACGGAGTGTAATACCGCGCAGTGGTAATACGGACCGCACGGTCATCGGCTAGGGGGTAAACCGTTTGCACCAGACCTTTGCCAAAACTTTCAATCCCAAGAATAGTAGCCCGTTTATGATCTTGCAGAGCGCCAGCAACAATTTCCGAGGCCGAAGCCGAACCGGCATTGATCAAAACAATAAGGGGAAGCCCGCCTGTATCGTCGCCCCGGGTGGCATTCCACCGGGCATTTTCTGACTTCTGGCGTCCACGGATTGAGACAACTTCGCCCCGTTCGAGAAAAACATCAGAGACCTCAATAGCCTGATCCAGAAGCCCACCAGGATTGTTTCTTAGGTCAAGGATATACCCCTTTAAATTATCTCCAGCCTCACGCTTAATGTCACGAATGGCCTTCTTCAAATCCTGGGTAAGTTTTTCATTGTTAAAAGTGTTTAGACGCAAATAACCGATTTCACCCCGCTCAATACGATGTCGCACCGCGCTTATTGAAATAACCTCTCGGGTCAGCTTTACATCAAAGGTTTTGTTTTCGCTGGGCCGGACGATCGTTATAGTCACTTCAGTCCCAACGATGCCCCGAAGGTTTTCAACCGCTTCATTCTGGTCCATATCGCTTAGAGACTCGCCTTCAATATGGGTTATGAAATCCCCGGTTTGTATTCCTGCCCGCGAAGCTGGGGTATCATCCATAGGCGCGATTACCTTCAAGGCCCCGTTTTCGCCTAAAACCTCAATGCCAAGCCCACCGTATTCACCACGGGTTTGAATCTGGTTTTCGCGAAAAATACTAGCGTCCATGTATCCCGAGTGTGGATCCAGGTCGTTCAACATGCCGCGGATGGCGGCTTCCAGAAGCTGGCGTTCATCAACCTCTTCGACATAGGTGTCTTTGACCAACTCCAACACCTTGGCAAGAAGATCAAGTTCACGGTAGGTTTCATCAGAGGTGGTTTCTCCTTCGGAAAACGCCGTCAAAAGAAAGAAGATGCTTACTATTCCCGCTATCGAATTTTTCATTTTTTTATCCTTTCACTACTTTTTTAGCCAGGGCAGTGGATTAATAGGCACCCCGTCTTTTCTAATTTCCAGGTAAAGTTCAGGGGCTGGGCCCATGGCATTTCCAGTGGCTGAAGCCAATCTGGTTTGGGCCATCATGCCAACCGGTTCACCAGCCAAAACCCACTGGCCGACAATTGTATCAATTTTGTTCAAGCCAGCCAGAAGAGTATGATAGCCATCTCCATGGGCAATGATCAAGAGGTTGCCATATGTCCTGAATTTCCCGGCAAAAATAACCCGGCCATCAAATGGCGCAATAACCCGCGCCCCGGTGCGCGATTGAATGCTGATTCCCTTGGCAGTGCCAACAGCAATTTTGGAGCCAAAACGTCTGATAACATTTCCCCGGGCAGGGTAGGGCAATGCCCCCTTTGCTTTTGCAAACGAAGCCCCTTCGGGGATAGGGGGCGTGGGCAAAAGGGATGGCCCTGCCCTTTTCAACTCCTCTTCTAGTTTGTCGATCAGGGAGCGCATATCCTTGGCGCTTTTCGCAAGAGTTTTCCTGCGCGCTTCTTCTTGGCCGGCACCTTCCAAAAAACCAGAATAAAGGGTTAGCTTTTCTTTTTGTAACCTTTCCAGGTTTTTGGTCTGCCCTAGCAGGTTAGCCAGGGCAACGCGGTGGTTATCCTGCTCGCTTAGGAGGGTCTCTTTCATTTGATTGAGTTCTGCTAAGTCCTGGCGCATAAGCTCTGTCTTTTTTTCGATTTCAGGGAGCGCCGTGGTTAGCAGGGAGGCGCTCCGCACAGTATCTACCGCCTCCGCCGGTCGCATAATTATATATTCTGGCGGACGCTGGCTTAGGCGCTGAAGTGCCGCCAAAGTATGTGCCATATTTCTATTCTGTAGTCGGACATCATCCTTTTTAGCGGCGATCTGGTTTGTCAGGACGGACATATTTTCTTCAAGAGTTGTCAGGGCAGTTTCCTGTTCTTGTATTTGTCGAGCCACCACAACCAGTTGCCGGCTAATTTTTTGCCCTTCTTTGGCGGCTTCACTGGCCTTTTTCTTTAATTCCTCGCTTCGGCTTTGGCTGGCTTCAATTTTTTTCTCCAGGTCTTTCAGCTCTGTTTGTTCGGCCTCCTGGCCCTGGGAAAATGGCACGTCAAAAATAACAGGCACCATCAAAAGGCCAATCAACAACTTTAGGAAATGAAATTGATTTAGATTTTTCATTCTATCCCTTTCCTGAACCTTTTATCAGGGTATGTCCGGTCATGGCTTCTGGTTGAACCAACCCCAGGAGATCAAGAATTGTTGGCGCGATATCAGCCAGCGAACCATTTTTTAAAGTTCCTTTTCTTGACGAACCAACTAGGATTACCGGCACATCGCATGTGGTGTGTGCCGTGTGGGGGACATCGGTTATGGGGTCTATCATTTGCTCTATATTGCCATGATCAGCACTCATAAGCAAAACACCACCCTTTTTCAGCAATGTTTCTTCAATTTTTCCTAGGCACGTATCAACCACCTCAACCGCTTTGATGGCAGCCTTCAATTTGCCGGTATGACCAACCATATCCGGGTTGGCAAAATTAATGACAATAAAACCAAACTTTTCTGCCATGATTTCTGCGATCAAACGTTCCGTAACTTCCGGGGCAGACATTTCTGGTTTCAGGTCATAAGTAGCGACCTTGGGGGAGGGAACCAAAATTCGTTCTTCACCGGTAAGGATTTTTTCTTCGCCGCCGTTAAAGAAAAAAGTGACATGGGCATATTTTTCCGTCTCTGCTATCCGCAACTGTTTTAAGCCCGCCTTGGAAATCAATTCGCCCAGTCCGTCCTTGACCTCAACAGGTGGAAAAAGCGGTTTCATGTTTGCGTTTAGCTCGGTTGAATATTCAACCATACCGACCCTTTCGCAAAAATCCGGAACACGCCCGCGATCAAATCCATCAAAAGCAGGATCGACCAGTGTGGCCAAGATTTCACGTGCCCGGTCGGCCCTGAAATTAGCCATAAAAAGGGCATCACCATCTTTCATGCCCTGATAATCACCAATCACAGAGGGTGTTACAAATTCGTCAGTTTCACCCCGACCATAGGCGGCTTCAATTGCCGCTGTTGCATTCTTTTGAGCCGACCCTTCAGCGCGGGCAACGGCCTGGTATGCTTTTTCCACCCGGTCCCAGCGGTGATCGCGATCCATGGCAAAATACCGTCCTGTGACGCTGGCAATGCTGATCAAATCATTGTTGACAAAGTGTTTTTCGAATGCCCTGATGAAATCAAGCCCACTCTGTGGCGGGGTATCCCGGCCATCAAGGAAAGCGTGTATTAGAACTGGAATTCCGGCGCCTGAAACAATTGCCGCAATCTCTTGCATGTGGTCTTGGTGACTGTGTACCCCGCCTGGTGACATCAATCCCATTAAGTGGAGGGCACCCCCAGATTTTTTAAGGGATTCAATAAGTTTTTTCAGCGTAGGGTTTTTTTGAAAACTACCATTTTTTATTGCTTCATTAATGCGCGGCAGGTCCTGTTTGACAACCCGTCCAGCGCCGATATTCATATGGCCGACTTCGGAATTTCCCATTTGACCCTCGGGCAGGCCAACCGCGGTGCCAGAGGTTTTTAAAAACGCCCGGGGATAAGATTTCCACCAACGGTCATATGTCGGTGTATTGGCAAGCGCAATAGCGTTATAGGGGCCCGGTTTGGCATGCCCCCAGCCATCGAGAATACACAAAACAACAGGTCTTGGGGTTTTATGCAAAGTTTTTGGCATATTTTATAATAAGGCCTGACTTAGTTTGTATTGGATTCGAAATACCTCGAAGCCATCTATATGTATAGGATATTTCAAAAATAACTGCTATTTGGGGCAAGATAAAGGCTCTTCATTTGTGATAAGGATGGCCACTTAAAATGGCATGGCTACGATAAAGTTGTTCCAATAGCATCACCCGTGCCAGTTGATGCGGCCAGGTCATGGCACCAAAAGACAGCTTCTTTGTAGAGACCTCGTATACGGCTTGGCTCAGGCCATCAGCACCCCCAATAATGAAGGCTATATGTGAGTGGCCTGCCAACTGCCATTTTTGAATAGCTTTGGCAAACATAGAACTGGAATAAACTTCTCCGCTCTTATCAAGCGCAACCACCAAAACATTTTCAGGGAGGGCTTTTAATATCTTTTGACCCTCGCTATCCATCCGTTCTTGTCCGGAAAGTGGTTTTTTTTCTTCAACTTCAATAATGCTTATGCGCCAGGGCAGGCGTTTAATATATTCCAAAGCAAGGATCGCTTCAGGCTTCCCTTTGGCTTTGCCAACTGCAAGGATGGTAATTTTCATTTCGGAAAATCTATTCGGTAGGGTTTATTCCGTTTAATCAATGTCGGCTGTCCACATTTTTTCAAGGTTATAATAGGAACGAACCTCCGGGCGAAACAAATGGACAATCACATCGGCTGCGTCAATCAACACCCAATCCGCCTGGCCCATGCCTTCGACCGGCATTTTTCCAAAATTATCCTCTCTCAATTTCCTTAAAAGATGATCGGCCAGCGCCCCAACATGGCGCCCGGACGATCCGCTTGCGACAATCATATAATCAGCAATAGAACTTTTCCCGTCCAGGTCTATGACCACAACATCTATCGCTTTATCATTTTCAAGGGAGTTTAAAATGGCACCCAACAGAACATCGGAAGCCAAGGATTTATCCGAAACCTTTGCGGGTTGCGGGGTTTTTGTAGAACTCAAATGCATCTCCTTTTCTTTGCTGGGCGGTTCTTTCAGCTCGCTTTCGCGCGTAACCTGGTGCCTGAAATATCCTGGCCCTCAATACCTATATAACCCCAAGCCGGGGGTTCTGTCACGACCAAGCTTTTAAATTTTTCTTCCATAACCCGATATTTTTTATAATGTGTGGCCGCTTTACCGCCGAGTGCGGCAGCTTCATACCCCGGCCTACTAAAGACACCTAGGGGGATTGAAGTCATTATTTTTTCCCAGGATTTCCATTTATGCAACTCCCCAAGGCAATCTGCTCCCATGAGCCATATGAAGTGGGTTTGAGGATACTGGGCCTTTAAAAAACCCAGGGTATCCACAGTAAACTCAAAACCCAAGGGACCTTCCAGGTTCATGACAAGAATATTTTTTTCCTTGGAAACTTTTTCCGCCCCAGCCAGCCGGGTCTTAAGGGGGGCAAGACTATCTTCTGATTTCAGGGGGTTTTGCGGAGCCACCAGCCACCACACCTGGTCGAGACCAAGGCGTTCAAGGGCTGCTATGCTTATAAACCGGTGGCCTTGGTGGGCGGGGTTAAAGGAACCCCCCAAAAGCCCAATTCGCATTCCAGAGACCGTTGTGGGGGAGGGAGAATTATAAGGGTTTTCGGCCATAGGTTTAAAACGGCGCCCATTTTTTTTCATCGACTGGAGGCGCCTTTTCTCCCGTGGAGTCGGGTGTTTTGATGCCAATATCAAGAAAATCCCAAGCCGCGTTCAAGGTCTCTTTCAGGTTTGCCCCTGAAACTGCTGAGATCGGAAATATCTTATTTTTTGTAATTTTTTTCAAGGCTTTCACTTTTTTCTCTATCTCTGTTTTACTTAGCGCGTCACATTTATTCAAAAGTAAAATTTCAGGTTTCTCTGAAAGGTCAGCGCCGTAGTTTTTCAATTCGTTCCGGATTGTTTTGTAGTTCTTAACAATATTTTTTTCAGTGCCATCAATAAGATGCAACAACACGCGAGTACGTTCGACATGCCCTAAAAACCGGTCACCCAGGCCAACCCCTTCATGGGCGCCTTCTATCATTCCAGGAATATCAGCGACAACAAATTCACGGGTGCCAACCCTAACCAGTCCCAATTGCGGTGTCAGTGTCGTGAAAGGGTAATCGGCAATCTTTGGTTTAGCGTTGGAAACCCGGGATAAAAATGTTGATTTTCCAGCATTTGGCAAACCAACAAGGCCAACATCGGCGATAAGTTTTAACTTCAGCCAAATGTACATTTCAGTTAAAGGGCCGCCCGGGACGGTTTTTCTGGGGGCACGGTTAGTAGATGATTTAAAGTGTGTATTTCCCAGCCCACCCTTGCCGCCCTCAGCCAAAATGACTTCCTGGCCTACCTCGGTGAGGTCGGCCAAAAGAATTTCCCCGGTTTCATCAAAAACCTGGGTGCCGGGTGGAACTTTAATGGTCAGGTCTTCTCCGGCCGGGCCGGTTTTGTTTTTACCCATCCCGTGACCACCACGTTTGGCCTTCAGGTGTTGTTTGTAACGATAATCTATAAGGGTATTAAGGCCATCGACCGCTTTTATATAAACGTGACCGCCACGGCCGCCATCGCCCCCATCGGGGCCACCGAATTCAACAAAAGCTTCACGTCGGAAACTCATGCAGCCATTGCCGCCAGCCCCCGATAGAATAAATATTTTTGCTTGATCTAAAAATTTCATAATTCAGTCTCTAGTCGAACCTTAAGGTCAAATGCCCGCGTCCAAAACAAAAAAAGGGAATGGCCCGCCATCCCCTTTTCCAATCCTTGTTCGGCAAATTTAATTAATGGGATCAACACTCACATACGAGCGATCACCCTTGCCCTTGGAAAACCTGATATGACCCTGAACCAATGCAAACAGGGTATGGTCTTTGCCCATGCCGACGTTTTCGCCTGGGTAAACTTTGGTGCCGCGCTGGCGAATAATAATGTTACCGGGGATGACAGCTTCGCCACCGTATTTTTTGACACCTAACCTGCGACCTTCAGAATCGCGGCCATTGCGGGAGGAGCCACCTGCTTTTTTATGTGCCATTAGCTTTTCTCCTTACCTTTGGCGGCCGTCTTCTTTTTGGCCACCTTTTTGGGAAGTGCCTTTTTAGGTGCTGCCTTTGTTTTTGGGGCGGCGGGCTTTTTTATCGGCGCTTTTTTACCCGTTTTAGCTTTAGTTTCTTTTGCTTCAGTTTTTGCTGCGGGTGCTTTTTTTACCGGGGCCTTAGGGGTTTCTTTTTTGGCCTCTTGCTTGGCTGGGGCCTTGGTGCCACCTATTGAAATAATGCGTAAAACTGTTAATTCCTGGCGGTGGCCTTTGGTGCGGCGATAATTTTTACGACGATTTTTTTTGAAAACAATGATCTTGTCGTCTTTTTTCTGTTCAAGAATTTCTGCAGTGACAGAAGTGCTGGCAA
Source organism: Alphaproteobacteria bacterium (assembly GCA_004356215.1). GTDB lineage: Bacteria > Pseudomonadota > Alphaproteobacteria > Sphingomonadales > SMXR01 > SMXR01. The sequence goes on from SMXR01000058.1 coordinate 13,031, forward strand.
GGATAGGCGTGCCTACCTTGGAGGCCTTGTCATCGCCCATCATTAGAACCTGATCAAGGACAACGCTATCACCTGCTTTGCCGGGAAGCTTTTCAACCTTGATTACGTCGTTTGCGGCCACTTTATATTGTTTGCCACCGGTTTTGATTACCGCGTACATCTTTTTCACCGAATCCTTAATAATTTAGCCGTCTTCCGGCCTGGAGCCTGAAGTGGGCGCAATATAGCGCTTCAGGGCATAGTGTCAATGGTTTTTGCACTTCTCTTCTTTAGTAGTTTTCATAGGATTTGTCGCCTTGTGGAAACGGCAGGTTTCCGCTAATGTTCGCGCACCCAAAGCCCTGTTGGAGAGATGCCGGAGTGGTCGAACGGGGCGGTCTCGAAAACCGTTGAGCGCTATGCGTTCCGAGGGTTCGAATCCCTCTCTCTCCGCCACTTTTATCGGAAACCCGCAGAAAACATTAAAAAGGCCCCTAAACGGGCAGGCGTTCTTCAGATTCTGGTACACAAACTGGTACACAGGAGAACACCATGAAAAAAGTCAGGAATGGCCATTTTCTCTACCTGAGAGGCAAAAACTACTACTTCAGAAAAAGAATATTTTGCCGATTGCTTGACGGATTCGGAGTGAAGGAGATAAAAGTCTCCCTACGTACCGGAGACAGGGCAATCGCAACAAAACGTTGCCTGCAAATTTCCCTTGAACTGGTCAGATTGGAGGAGTGGACAAAGAAAGAAATGGATGCGAATGCCGAAGCCAGGGAAAGGATTTCGAGGGAATATTTCAGAAGATGCCTTGATCAGTGCAGGGCAGTAGTACCTGATGTAATTGACGCAGACCCGGTGGTGCTTGGGTCAGAACTTGAATCCTGGGAAAACGAACACAATAGCCTTCTTCGCTCAAGGGCAACAGGTGAAGTAGCCCCACCCCCTGATTACGGGATCCTGAAAAAACTGCAGGAGGATGGCGCCAGATTTTCCGAGAAAAATGACCGGGATCTTTTTCTCAATGCCGATATCGA
>SMXR01000059.1 GCA_004356215.1 Alphaproteobacteria bacterium
CCTCGGCGCGGCCATGGCGTCGCGGGAAAACCGCCATTTGAGTTTATCGTCGGGTATCACCATCGTCCCGGAAAAGTACGCGCCAATGACCAAAGCGTTTTCCGGAATTATCTCGACCGCGGTGGCCACTGCGCTGACCTGGGCGTCGTATCAGTTTGTCGTCTTTGAATTGGAATCAGATGCGCTGGTCGGCAGCCTGTTTCCGGTCTGGATGATAGAGCTGATCCTGCCCCTGTCATTTGCCCTGATAACCCTCAGGTTTATCTGGAATGCCGGCACCTGGAATGCCCGGGGGCTGGCCGCCATGGGGGTCCCTTTGGCGTATGTTTTTGGATTTTTGCTGGAACCTTTTGCCGCCGACCTGGTGTGGCCGGCAATCGGTGTTCTGATGGCTGCGGCGCTTTTGGGTTCGCCCATTTTTGTCGTTTTGGGCGGTGCCGCGCTGGTTTTGTTTTTTTCGGATTTCGTTCCCGCCGCCGCGATCCCGGTAGAGGCTTACCGCATGGTCGTTTCGCCATCTATCCCGGCGATCCCGCTGTTTACGCTGGCCGGGTTTGTGTTGGCGGAAAGTAAAACGTCCGAGCGATTGGTGCGGCTGTTCCGGGCATTATTTGGCTGGATGCCGGGCGGCCTGGTGGTCGCCACCACCCTTGTCTGTGCTTTTTTCTCAACCTTTACCGGGGCCTCAGGGGTCACCATTCTGGCGCTCGGCGGCCTGTTGCTGCCGGTATTGTTGAAAAACGGTTTTTCGCCACGATTTTCCACCGGGCTGATAACCTCAACCGGCTCGATCGGGCTTTTGTTTCCGCCCTCGCTTGCCATCATCCTTTATGGCGTCGTTGCCCATGTCCCGATCCCTGATTTGTTTGTCGCCGGCATTGTCCCTGGTATCATTATGGTCTCGGCGGTTGCCGCCTATGGCATCTGGCAGGGGTGGGGCGGCAAAATCAAGCGCCAGGCCTTCAACGGCCGCGAAGCGCTGGCGGCAATGATTGAGGCCAAATGGGAAATCATGCTGCCGGTGGTGGTCCTGGTCGCCATTTTTGGGGGGTACACGTCCTTGATAGAGGCGGCGGCAATCACCGCGGTTTATGCGATTTTTACCGAAACCGTTATCCACCGCGATATTCATCCCATCCGTGACCTGCCCGGCATTCTGGTCAAATGCCTGGTGATGCTGGGCGGTATTTTTGTCATCCTCGGGGTTGCCATGGGCCTGACCAATTACATGGTTGATGCGATGATCCCGATGCAGGCTGCCACCTGGGTTGAGGCCAATGTCGAGAGTAAAATCGTATTTCTTCTGGCGCTGAATGTATTCTTGCTGGTGGTCGGCGCACTGATGGATATTTTTTCCGCCATCGTTGTTGTCGTGCCGCTGATTATTCCGATCTCGATGATCTACGGTATCCACCCGCTTCACCTTGGCATGATCTTTCTGGTCAACCTGGAGCTGGGGTACCTGACGCCGCCGGTGGGAATGAACCTGTTCCTGGCTTCATACCGGCTCGATAAGCCCTTGATGGAGGTTTATAAAAGCGTCATTCCCTTCCTTATTGTTCTGGCGCTGGTGGTGCTTTTGATTACCTATGTCCCGGGCTTGATCATTGGCGTGGATTAGCCATTTCTTAAAGTTTTTCTGAAACTGTGGTAAATTACATCTCAAGATCGACAAACAGAGAGGATTCCCCCATGTCACCATTAAAAATACTAATTCCCTGTACCGCTGCCTTACTTCTCACTAGCGCAGTCATTGCCCATGAAGAAGAAGCCACCGAAGACACGGCCGAAAATGCCGCTTTAAACCAGGATATTGCCGCCTGCGAAATGTGGGCCTATGAAACTGTTGGCCCCCCGCCCGCCGGCGAAGCACCAGAATCCAAGGAAGGCTCGGTTGTTAAAAGTACGGTTATCGGCGTTGGCGCTGGTGCTGCCGTTGGTGCCGTTGGTGGCGAAGTGGTGGCTGACAAAGCCGGCAAAGGGGCTGCCGTTGGCGCCATTGCAGGTGGTCTCGCCGGGTATTTGAAAGGCAGTAAAAATAAAAAAGCTAAAGAAAAAGAAGCCGGGGCCATGGCCGATCAACAGGAAACCTTCGATAATGCTGTCCTGACCTGCATGAATGCTAAAGGTTAAGAGTAAAGTAACCAATAAGAGGGAGCCATGTAATTTTTGACGAGTGGAATACGCTTTGTTGTATTAGGGTTGCTGGCGTTCACATTTTTATTGGCAAGCACCGGGGCGGGATGCACCTGCAATGATAAATCCCCAAAACAGGTGCGCTAGGGGTAACTATTTCAGATAATCCCGGGTCAGCGGCGCGCCGCCGGGTTTTTTGGCGAGCTGGATCTGGAACACCACGTGGCCGAGATGTCGGAAAGCAACCTCGGCGGTGGTCAGGTAAAAATCCCACATCCGGAAAAACCGTTCGTCATAAAGCTTGATGATTTTCTTTTTATGCTGGAAAGTGCGCTTGCGCCATTCCTTCAAAGTTTCGGCATAATGCAGCCGCCATACCTCCAGATCAGTGATATAAAGCCCGGATTTTTCAATATAGGGCGCCAACTCTGAAAGCGCCGGGGTATAACCGCCCGGAAAGATATATTTCAGCGTCCACGGATCGGTGGCGCCCGGGCCATCGGCGCGGCCAATGGTATGAATAAGGGCAAGGCCGTCGTCATCCAGACACTCGTACACCTTCTTGAAAAACGTCTGGTAGTTACGCCGCCCGACGTGTTCAAACATCCCCACCGAGACGATGCGGTCAAAGGTTTCGCGAACCTCGCGGTAATCCTGCAAACGGTACTCCAGGCCGGGGCCCGCGTTGGCCTTTTTGGCCCGCTCCTTGGCAACTTTAAGCTGTTCCTCGCTTAGGGTAATGCCGGTAAGGTTTGCGCCGGATTTTTGGTGAAGCGCCAAGCCGAGCCCACCCCAGCCACAGCCGATGTCCAGAACGGTATGGCTTTTCTTCAGCAACAATTTTTTGGCAATCAGGGCTTTCTTGTTTTCCTGGGCCTGCTCAAGTGTATCGGTGGGTTTTTTGAAATAAGCACAGGAATATTGGCGGTCAGGATCCAGGAACAGGTCATAAAGATCGGTGGAAAGATCGTAATGGTGGGCGACGTTTTGCCGGGAGCGCCCGGTCGGGTTGATTTGACTGAGCCAGCCCTTGAAACGTGACCAGGGGTCGCCGCCCATCATATGAAATGGGTTGTCCGGGCGCCATTCCATGTTTTTTGAAACCAGAAACATGAAATCATAAATGCCATGGTCACCTTCCGGTATCAGGCTGCCGTCCATATAGGCTTCGCCGGCCCTGAGATCGGGTTTTAACGCCACCCACCACGGCCTGAATTCTTTTGTCAGGCGAATGGTTGCAACCGGCCCATCGGTGCCGCCAAAGGTATGGCTGGCGCCTTCGGCATCGATTACGGTGAGGGTGCCGACGCGGATAAGCTTTTTGAAAAAGACCGATAATGGGAACATTTTCACTCCTTGAATTCGGGCTGACATTGACATTTGGGGGCAGGATTCGCAAGCGTGAACTGGGGCGAGGCCTTGAATTCAGGGAAATCATCACGAAATAAGAAAAATGGTTGAACTTCTAATTTTCGTCCTTGTACTTTACATCGCCTTCAAGGTGGTGTGGTGGCTGGTCAAGACAGTGGTTTTTATTGGCCTCTTTGCCCTGGTTGCTGGCTCGCTTTGGTTTTTAATCCTTTTTTAGAAATTATTCTTTGATTATCCTTTGATTATCCCGTGGTGATGTAGGCCCTGAGCGCCTCGGCCTCATGTTCGGTTTCGGCAATGCGTTCCTTGACGGCATCGCCAATACTGATCATCCCAACCAGTTTTTTCCCTTCAACAACCGGCAGGTGGCGGAACCGGCCCTTGGTCATGACCTCCATGACTTGCTGGATTGAATGCGATGGTTTGCAGGTGACCACATCCTTGGTCATCAGGTCGGATACCGATTTTTTCAAGAGGTCGCCACCCTGATCGGGGAGCGCCCGGACGATGTCGCGCTCAGACAGTACCCCGGCGATCTTTCCCGCCCCGGCCATGACCAGCACAGCACCGATGTGCTTTTCTTTCATTATTTTCAGGGCATGCAGGATACTGTCATTGCCATCAACAGAAAAAATTTCCCCGCCCTTGGTTTTCAGGATATCGGCAACAGTCATGTTATCTCTCCCAAAAGCCATTATGCCCCAAACACCCCCTTAGAGGCAAGTCGGCCAAAATTTGGCTTCCTTGTTAATTTTTTGAACTCCCACCCTTGACCCGCCTTTTCTTTGCTTTAAAACTTTCGCTATGGGAGAAGAACTCGAAAAAACGGAATTCACCAAGGAAGACTTCCGCGAATTTGACCGGCGGTTGCGCGAAGAGGCCGACCTGCTGGAAGTATGGTTTTCCAAACACCGGTTTTCAGAAACCGGCGCCTCCGGGGGGTTTGAGTTGGAGGCCTGCCTGGTTGATGAGCATTTTCAACCAGCCCCGAAAAATCATGAATTCCTGAAAGCGCTCAACAACCCCTTTGTTGTTCACGAGCTGTCGCTTTTCAATATCGAATTTAATGGTAAGCCTGAAATGCTGCGCGGCAAGGCCCTGAGCCGGCTGCACAAGGGATTACAAAAAACCTGGGATGATGCCAGAAAAACCGCTGATGACATGGGTCTTAAAATTCTGATGATCGGGATTTTACCGACCTTGAAAAACCGGGACCTGTGCCCGGAAAACATGTCGTTTGCAAAACGTTTCAAGGCCATCAACAAACAGATACTGTCCCTCAGGAAGGGCAAGCCGATCGAATTTAATCTCAAATTAAACGACGGCATCCATACCGTGCATACCGATGTCATGCTGGAGGCGGCGGCAACTTCGTTCCAGATTCACCTTAAGGTCAAACCACATAACGGCATCCGCTATTACAATGCTTCAAAAATGGCTTCCGCTGCATTGGTCGGGGTTGCCGCCAACTCACCGTATCTTTTTGGCAGGAATCTCTGGGCAGAAACCCGAATTCCTCTTTTCGAGCGTGCGGTTTCGGTCGGCAAGTGGGATTATTGCGAACGAGTAACCTTTGGGGTGCGGTATATCGAAAATTCACTGTTCGGGGTATTCCAGGCCAACCGCCAGCGTTATCCGGTGTTGCTGCCGCGCCTGTTTGACGACCCGCCGCAAAAAATGCGCCACACCAAACTGCACAACGGCACGATCTGGCGCTGGACCCGGCCAATTCTTGGTGAAGAGGCGGATGGCACCCCGCATCTCCGCATCGAACAAAGGGTAATTCCCGCCGGGCCGACGATTATTGACCAGATCGCCACCAGCGCCTTTTTCTTCGGGATGGTGGAAATGCTGGTCCAGGAAATGCCCGACCTGGTCTGGGATATTCCGTTCTATGAAGCGCGCGACAATTTTTACCAGGCGGCGCGTCATGGCCTTGATGCGCAAGTGGTCTGGAAGGAAGGTCATTATGTGCTCAAGGATTTAATTTTGGAGGTTTTGCTGCCGATGGCCAAAAAAGGCCTGCGCAAACTGGGTATCGATAAGGCCGATTGTGAAAATTATTTGGATATCATTGAAGCGCGGACCAAGAGCGGCCAGAACGGCGCCACCTGGCAGCGCGCCTATATGAAAAAGTGCGGCAATGATCTTGAGGCGCTGTGCGCCGCTTATTATGAAAACCAGGAAAAGGGCAATCCCGTCCATACCTGGCCGGTTTAAATGCTGAAAAATAAATGCTGACAACACTGGACACACTTCCGGCCGGATTTTTTGAGGCCAGCCCGACAACCCTGCATGAAATCCTGCCGGGGCCGACCCTGATCACCCTGGAGGGGAAACGCCCGCAGCCGCTTTTTATCTCGGTGCTGTTGCACGGCAATGAAACCGTGGGGCTCGAAGCGATCCAACGGGTGTTGGCCAAAACCACCTACGGCAGCGGAAAAGGTCCATTACCACGATCCATGTCGTTATTCATCGGCAACTCTCAGGCCGCGGCTAAGGGTCTCAGGCAACTGCCGGGACAGCCCGATTTCAACCGCATCTGGCCCGGCGGCGTGGAAACCGGAACTCCTGAGCAAAAAGCTTGCACCGAGGTTTTCAAGATCATGGAACAAAGGCGCCCGTTTGCCAGTGTTGACGTCCACAACACCTCGGGCATGAACCCACACTATGCGGCGGTTAACAAGCTGGATGCCGCACCTTTGCACCTGGCCTCTTTTTTCAGCCGGACCGTGGTTTATTTCCGCCTGCCCAAGGGCGCCCAGTCGCTGGCGTTTTCTGAAATTTGTCCGTCGGTGACGGTGGAATGCGGCAAGGCCGGAGACCAAAGCGGGGTCGACCATGCCGAGGAATTCTTGTCCGCCTGCCTGCATTTGTCAAAGCTGCCGGACCACGATGTTGCCCGCCGTGATATCAACCTGTTCCATACCGTGGGGCGGGTCACGGTGGACAAAGCGACAACCTTCGGA
>SMXR01000060.1 GCA_004356215.1 Alphaproteobacteria bacterium
TGCAACTTCTACTTACGGCAGTGATGCAGTTGCCGGTGTTATCAACTTTATCACCCGTAATGACTTTTCCGGGGTTGAAATTTCTGTCGGCGGTAGAACGGTGACCGAAGATTCGCAGCGCGATATCAATGTTGAAGGCATTTTCGGTTTTGGCAACGACACCACTCATTTTATGGCCGCTTTTGGCTACCTGGACCGAACTTCGCTGACCACCGCGGAACGCCGTTTCCCCGGCAGCGTTAACCCAATCACTGGTGATTTTTCCAACGCCGGCCAGCCAGGCTCTTTTATTGTACCCTACTTTCCAAGCGGGTCGGATGCCACAACGCAAGCTTTATGGTCCTTTTTGTTTGATCCCTCGGGTGGCGGTGGCTTGATTCCTGGTATTGCAGATTTTGTCGAACCCCTATTGGGAGCCCCAATTGTCCCCGGGGCCCTGGTTCCCCTTTTGGCCGACCCCGATTGTTCTGCAGGTGAAAATTCGGTGGTGCCAACACCCTCTCAAGTAGGGTTTTGCCGGCTGGATTTTGGCGACTTTTTTGATCTGGTGGCAGAAGAAGAGCGCATGACCGGGTTTGCCAGTTTCACCCAGGAATTGGGCAGTCAGATTACCTTTAATCTGGAATTTTCAGCCTCGCGCAACCGCGCCACCCGCAATAATTCACCGTCGTTTCCGATCCCGTCGCCCCAGGCGATATTGACAACCCTCCCCGGAACCCCTGACCCATCCGGCAACCCAATCAACTATAATCCCTTCAACCCGTTTGGAACCAGTCCTTTTCTTGACGCCAGTTTAAATACCCTGCCGATCTTTTTTGTTGGGCGGGTTTTGGGCGAAGGCTCTCCGGCCCCGAGCACGCATGATTCGGATACCTACCGCATTTATGCTGGCTTCGAAGGGACTTTTGGCGAAAATGGCGCCTGGCAGGTTAATTTCACCCACGCTGATAATGATTTTGAAGTCACCGTTGAAGATACTCTGGCCGACCGGTTTTCGTTGGCCCTGAATGGTTTGGGTGGCGCTGGTTGTGATCCATCAACCGGAACCCCGGGGCTGGGCGGTTGCCAGTTTTTCAATCCCTTTGGCAGCGCTCTCCTGGCCAGCTCGGGCACTACCGTTCCGCATCCCTTTGTTCCCGTGGCCACAGTACCGGTGGCCAATGACCCGGCTTTAATTGCCTGGTTTACCAGCCTTTTCACGCAAAATTATTATTCGACCCTGACGGTGATTGATGCCATCGCCACCAACAGTCTAAGCGGCGTGCTTCCCAACCCCATTCAGTATGCCATCGGGGTACAATACCGCAAGACCAAGTATAGCCTGGATTATGACGACCAGGCTAACGCCGATAACTACCTTTTTGTAATTGGCGGGCCTGATTTTGATTCAAGTCAGGAAGTTTTTGCCATCTTTGCTGAAATGGACATTCCGGTTCATGAGCGGGTCGATATACAGCTCTCTGTGCGCTATGAAAACTACGACCAGGGGGTTGGTGACAGCATCGATCCCAAGGTTGGGTTTGTTGTCAGGGCTGCTGATACGTTTACCATTCGCGGTACCTTCGGCACTGCTTTCAGAGCGCCTAACGGGTTCCAGTTGTTTGGCACCCAAACCTCTGTCCAGCAACTGACCGACACGCTTCCGGGCCAGCCAACAACACCGTCATTTGCTGCCGTGCGTACCACTGGTACCGGCATGCTGGTTCCGGAAACTTCCACAACTTTCAATTTTGGCTTTACCTGGGAAGCAACCGAATACTTGACCGTCGATTTTAATTACTGGCGGTTTAATTTTGAGGACATTGTCGTCCAGGAAAGCGCCCAGGCGATTCTCAACGCCAACCCGCTTGACCCAAGAATCACGAGAAGTCCTGTAACCGGCAGTATTGTTATTATTAACACCAACTTCGTGAACGCCTCATCGCTTAAAACCAGCGGCTTTGATACTTTGGTCGAATACCGGGTGCCGCTTAATGATGCCGGGGATTTGCGCCTTGGGATAGCCTCTACGTATATCTCGCAATATGACCTTGACGACCCGCAGGCGGGCCTGGTCAGCGGCGCGGGCTCACGGAATTTCAATAATTTCGGGACTTCTACGCCGCAATGGCGGTTCACCGGTTCGATTAACTGGGAAATGAGGCAGCACGCGGTGAACATTTATATCCGCTTTATCGACAGTTACCTCGATGACCAGAATGATGCACAAATCTCAAGTCATACCACGGTTGACCTTCAGTATAATTTCACACTTGGCGACCGCGGCGATTTTCGGGCCTGGCGTCTGGCTGTCGGGGTTATTAACGTCTTTAATAATTTCCCGCCATTTGTTGCAACCAACCAGGGGTTTGATACCAAGGTACATGACCCCCGCGGGCGGATGGTTTATGGCAGCGTTACAAAGGGGTTCTAATTTAAAAGGACTGGTTTAGTTTAAGAAATGAAGTGGGGCCCTAGTGGGCTTCGCTCCAATTGTCGCCATGGCCACAATCGACGGTCAGCGGGATATCCAGGGTCAGGGCCGGTAGGTGGGCCCCTTCCATAACCTTCTTGATCACTGGAATAGCGGGTTCTATATCATCCTCGGGCATCTCGAAAATCAATTCATCATGCACCTGCAAAAGCATTTTTACATTTTTAAGGCCGGCATCTTCAAGGGCGCCCGGCATCCGGATCATGGCGCGGCGAATTACATCCGCAGCGCTGCCCTGAATCGGGGCGTTGATGGCCGCGCGTTCGCCAAAGGCCCTTAAATTGGGGTTTTTATCGCGGATATATTTAACATGGCAGCGGCGCCCGAACAGCGTGGTGACATAGCCCTTTTCGCGGCAATATTCTTTGGTTTTTTCCATGTAATCGCGGATACCGGGAAAGCGTTCAAAATAGGTTTGCATAAAGGCTTTTGCTTCGTCGCGGGAGACTTTGATCTGGTTCGCCAACCCAAAGGCGGAAATACCATAAATAATGCCAAAATTAATTGCCTTGGCTTTCCGGCGCATCATCGGGTCCATCCCCTCAATGGGAATACCGAATACTTCAGAAGCGGTCATGGCATGAATATCAAGGCCCTTGTGAAAGGCTTCCTTTAAAGGGTCAATATCGGCGATATGAGCCAGAAGGCGAAGTTCGATCTGGCTGTAGTCCGCTGAAAGCAGCTTGCAGCCCTCCTCGGCAATAAATGCTTTTCTGATTTTACGCCCCTCTTCGGTGCGGATTGGAATATTCTGAACATTGGGATTGCTTGACGCCAGCCGGCCGGTGGTTGTTGCCGCCATGGAAAAAGAGGTATGAACCCGCCCGGTTTTTTCATTGATTTCGCTCTGCAGGCTATCAGTGTAGGTACTCTTTAGTTTGGCCAGTTGACGCCAGTCCAGAATTTTCGACGGAAATTCATGCCCCGCTGCGGCCAGTTCTTCAAGCAACGCCGCGCCGGTGGAATAATCTCCGGATTTGCCCTTTTTGCCGCTCTTGAACCCCATATCCTCAAACAGGATTTTGCCCAGTTGTTTGGGCGACGCGATATTGAATTCAGTTTCCGCCAGCTTATAAATTTCTCCTTCCAGGGTTTTCAGTCGTTCGGCAAACTCATTGGAAAGCCGCTTCAGGAACATACCATCGACTTTTATCCCGGCCGCTTCCATTTCCGCCAGCACCGGCGCCAACGGCCGTTCCAGTGTTTCATAAACGCTAAGGAGTTTTTGCTTCGCTATTTCCGGTTTTAACCTCCGCCACAGCCGGGCAGTAATATCAGCATCTTCGGCGGCATATTCGGTTGCCTTATCCAGCGGCACATAATCAAAGGTTATTTGTTTTTTGCCAACGCCCGCCACTTCCTTGAATGAAACTGGTTTGTAACCAAGATGCAATTCGGAAAGCTCATCCATTCCATGGCCATGAAGCCCGGCCGCAAGAACGTAGGAAAGCAGCATGGTGTCATCAATCGGGGCCAGGCGAATGCCATGTTTCAAAAAAACCAGATAGTCGTATTTTATATTTTGGCCGATCTTCAGAACCGATTTATCTTCCAAAAGCGGTTTTAAAACCTTCAAGGCCTTTTCAAACGGAATTTGTTCAATTCCCTTGGCCGCGGTGCCCTCAAGGTCCAGGGTGCCATCGTCTCCGGATTTATGGGCAAGCGGAATATAACAGGCCTTGCCCGGCCCCATGGCCAACGAAATGCCGACCAGGTGCTCGCGCATAACATTCAGGCCGGTGGTTTCGGTATCAACCGCACACACCCCCTCAGCCCGGATTGCCGCGACCCATTTTTCCAGGGCTTTTACGCTGCTGACGCACTCATACTTGCTGGTATCAACCTTGATGTCTTCAGCCTCTGGGTCATCCCCATCACCACCTTCACCCAGCCGGCCTTTAATTTTTACCCGGAGGGCTTTAAATTCCATGGCATCAAGAAATTCCAAAAGCGGGGGTGCCTGAATTTCCTTTATGGCGAAATCCTCGATTTTTTCTTTCAATGAAACATCCGATTTCAAAGTCACCAGTTGTTTTGAAATTCGCGCCTGGTCGGCAAATTCGATCAGATTTTCCCGGCGCTTGGGCTGTTTTATCTCGCCGGCCTTTTCAAGAAGGGTTTCAAGGTCGCCATAAATATTGATCAATTCGGCAGCCCCCTTGACGCCTATACCGGGAACCCCCGGGACGTTATCAGAACTGTCACCGGCCAATGCCTGGACTTCGATTACCTTGTCGGGGCCAACACCAAATTTTTCACGGACTTCCTCGGGGCCGATGCGTTTGTTTTTCATCGTGTCAAACATTTCAACCTCTGGGGTCACCAGCTGCATCAGGTCCTTGTCGGAAGAAACGATCGTCACCTTCATGCCCTTTTCGCGGGCTTCCTTGGTGTAGGTGGCGATAATGTCATCGGCTTCAAATCCCTTTAATTCAACCGCCGGGACATTAAACGCGCCCACAGCCTCGCGGATCAGTGAAAACTGGGGGATCAGGTCTTCCGGGGCTTCCGGGCGGGTGGCCTTGTAATCGGGGTAAATATCGTTCCTGAATGTCCTTCGTCCGGCATCAAAAATAACCGCGATATGGGTGGGCCGATCACCGCTGGCAAGATCTTCCAGAAGTTTGTAAAGCATATTCGAAAATCCCAGGACGGCATTGATTGGCGTACCATCCGAGCGGGTCATGGGCGGCAGTGCATGATACGCACGAAAAATAAAGCCGGAGCCATCTATCAAATAGATGTGGCCGTTTTTATCTGGGTTTTTGTCTGACACGGATGGTCAATCTTTCAAGTGTCGAGGTTTGCCGGAAACCAGGGCTTAATCGGTTGCCTCGCCCTTGTCATGGGGCCCGTCTTTTAGCACAAACAACGCATCACAATAGGGACAATCCACACGGCCCTCATCACCCATATTCAAGTAAACTTTGGGATGGCCCAGGTCTTCTTCACCGCCATCACAGGCAACGGATTTTGATTTCACTACCCGTATTTCCGGTACGTCTATTGTCATTTTTTGTATTCACCCCTGTTTCAGGAAATCATACCCGTTTTATAGCGGTGGCGGGCGCAAGAAACAACAGTTCATCCCATTTCAATCATTGACCGCCGGGGGGAAGCGGTGGTACCGAGAAGGCGAATTTCTCAAAGCTTAGAAAAAAAGTTATGGCCAATAATTTTTCACCAGAAACCGCGGCGATTGAGGTCAAAGGCCTTGAAAAAACCTATCGTGGCAGCGGCAAGGGCAAGTCCGTCCGGGCGCTTAAGGGAATCGATCTAACAATCCCGAAGGGGTCTTTGTTTGCCTTGCTTGGCCCCAATGGTGCCGGCAAATCGACTTTTATCAATATTCTCGCCGGGCTTGTCAAAAAAACCTCCGGCAAAGCCTCAATCTGGGGCTTTGATATCGACCAGAACCCGCGGAATTCGAGAAGCGCCATTGGCGTTGTCACTCAGGAAGTTTTTGTCGATGCCTTTTTTACCCCGTTTGAGGTGCTTGACCTCCAGGCCGGGCTTTACGGTGTTCCCACCAGGGAACGCCGGACCATGGAGCTTTTGAAACTGGTGCGGCTTGAAGATCAGGCCCATGCCTATGCCCGGACGTTATCAGGGGGGATGAGGCGGCGCCTGATGGTGGCCAAGGCAATGGTCCATTCGCCGCCCATTTTGGTTCTCGATGAACCCACCGCGGGCGTTGATGTCGAACTTCGGCACGAATTATGGGAAAACGTCAAAGCGCTTCACGCCAAAGGGGTAACAATTGTGCTTACCACCCATTACTTGGAAGAGGCTGAAGAGCTGTGTGATACCATTGCGATCATTAATCACGGTGAGGTCATCGCTTGCGAACCAATGAAAAAATTGCTGTCCCGGATTGATGAAAAAGAGCTGACGATTGAGGTAACAAAACCCTTGAAAGCGATCCCA
>SMXR01000061.1 GCA_004356215.1 Alphaproteobacteria bacterium
CACCGGGAATTTTTCAGGGGTGGATTTTTCCCTGAAGGGCATTGGCGAAAATCTTTCAGAAGATTTTGGGTTTACTGCCGACCTTAGCCTTGACCACGCCAGTACGGTGGAATTGATCCGTAAATTTTCCCCGGAATATTTTCCAGCCAAAACGGCGCTGGGTGCGTTCTCGCTCGATGCCACGATAACCGGGAGCGAAGGCAGAACTTCGCTGGATAACCTGACCTTCCAATTGGGCCCGGCAGCATTTCAGGGCAATCTAATGTTTGCCGACCGTGGCGGGCGCAGTTTCATTGGCGGTGAGTTGACCGTGCGCAACCTGACAATGGATGATTTCATGGCGCCCACCGCCGCCGGCCTTGAGGAGGCGGTCAATGAGGGCGGCCCCCGCTGGTCGCGTGACCAATGGGATGTAGATTTTTTACAAGAGACTGATTTTGACGTCCGTCTCGGCGCCGACAGCCTGACTTTCCGGACTTACCGCTTTTTAAATCCCAAGGTTCGCTTGATCGGGCGCGGCGGGGTTTTAACCATTGAAAACCTCATCGCCGATATATTTGATGGCACCATGACGTTGAATGCCACCATGGATGCCACTATGAATTCTAGTGACGTTCCAATCCTTGAGGGTACCCTTGATCTTACCGGGGTTTCCACCGAGGCGGCGCTAAAAGCCTCTGCCGATATTACCAACCTGACCGGAACCTTAAGCCTGGTTGGCAGCTTCCGCGGCGTTGGCAACAGCCAGGAAGAGGTTATCTCAACCCTGTCCGGCAGCGCCGTGGTCTCCAGCGAAGATGGCCTGATCAAAGGTATCAACATGCCCCGGTTGTCAGAACAAATGGCCACCCTGGATACCCTTTCCGCCTTTAGCCGGGTTCTGGGTGCTGTCCTTGAGGGCGGCCAAACCCCTTACCGGTACATTCGCACCGAAGCAATCATAGCGGCTGGCATTATTTCCTTCGATGCGGTTGATGCCGATGTTGATGCCACCGAGATGGCCGCGCACGGGCGTATCGACCTGCCGGGCTGGGATATGGATATTACCGGCGCCATCCGCCTCAAGGACCAGGAAGAGGTTCCCGCCATTGGCGTCAGCATGAAAGGCCGGGTCGATGAACCGGAAGTGAATTATGATTATATCGCGTTGACTGCCTTTATGACCAAACGCTTTACCAGCAACCTTTTCCAGCAGCTATTGAACATCCAGACGGAAGAGGAGGGAGGCGCGGTCCTCCCCGAAGGGGAAGGTGCGGCGAGCGAGGAAGAAGCTGGACCCACCCCTGAGCAGGAAATCATAAAGGGCCTGTTTGACCTGTTTGGCGGCGATGAGGAAGAAGCGGAAGAAGAGCCGGTTGAAGAAGACGAAGGCGGCGGGTAAATTTTTACTTCATACCCATTCTCAGGGTCTCGATCATGGCAAAAGTGCGCAACGCGCTGGAAAGATTGCTGTCCCTCCTTTCATCAATATCTTCAATTAAAGTGGCCAGGCTGACCCCTTGGGCCCCTGCGATATCCTTAAGAGTTTTCCAGAAGATGTCTTCAAGGGTAATGCTGGTGCGGTGGCCAGAGATGGTGATTGAGCGTTTTTTGATCTGTGAGGAAGGGCTGGGCATCAATCATGAGGCCCAATCATGTTTTCAGGCCGGACCACCTGGCGGAATTTTTCTTCGGTGACATAACCAAGCTCAAGCGCCGATTCCAACAGCGTCAGGCCTTTTTTGTGGGCGTTCTTGGCAACCTCGGCCGCCTTGTCATAGCCAATTTCAGGTGCCAGCGCGGTGACCAGCATCAGGCTGCGGTTCAACAGCTCGTTAATCTTCTCGATGTTGGCTTCAATGCCGGTAACACAGCGCTTATTAAAACTATCCACCCCATCGGCAATCAATGCGATCGACTGCAACAGATTGTAAATCATCACCGGTTTATAGACATTAAGCTCAAGATGGCCTTGCGAGCCCGCCACCGAAATCGTGACGTTATTGCCCATCACCTGGGCGCACACCATGGACAGCGCCTCGCATTGGGTGGGGTTAACCTTGCCCGGCATGATCGATGAACCGGGCTCGTTTTCCGGCAATTTCAACTCACCCAGGCCGGATCTCGGGCCCGAGCCCAAAAGCCGGATATCATTGGTTATTTTCATCAGGCTGACAGCAATCGTATTCAAGGCGCCGGAGGCCTCGACAATAGCATCGTGCGCGGCCATCGCCTCAAACTTGTTTTCGGCGGTGACAAATGGCAACCCGGTAATTTTGGCAATTTCCTTTGCGACTTTTTTGGCGAACCCCGGTTTGGTATTGAGCCCGGTGCCAACCGCGGTGCCGCCCTGGGCCAGCTCATAAAGATTTGGCAACGCCGCTTTGATACGGCCAATACCCTTTTTGACCTGTGCGGCGTACCCGGAAAATTCCTGGCCGAGCGTCAGCGGGGTGGCGTCCTGCAAGTGGGTCCGGCCAATTTTGATGATAGTCCCGAACGCCTGTGATTTAATCGATAGTTCCTTATGCAAACGGCTGAGCGCCGGGATCAGGCTTTTGGTGATTTCTTCGGCGGCGGCAATGTTCATCGCGGTTGGAAACGTGTCGTTCGAAGATTGCGAGCGGTTGCAATGATCGTTGGGATGCACCGGCGCCTGGGATCCAAGCGCAGAGCCGAGCATTTCATTGGCGCGATTGGATATGACCTCATTGGCATTCATGTTCGATTGGGTGCCCGATCCGGTTTGCCAGACCACCAGCGGAAAATGATCATCAAGCTTGCCGGTGATCACCTCATCGGCGGCCCTGGCAATGACATCTGCAATTTCCGGATCAAGATTGCCAAGCGATTTGTTGCTTAAAGCCGCGGCCTTTTTGATAATACCCAGGGCCCGAATCACCGGCGCCGGGATCACCTCGCCACCGATCGGGAAGTTTTGCAGGCTGCGCTGGGTTTGCGCCCCCCAATAGCGATCAGCGGGCACTTCGATGGCGCCGAAACTATCCTTTTCGGTCCTGAAACTCCGGGTTTCCCGGGGGGTGTCACCGAATACCTCGCCCACAGTCACCGCGCCTTTGGTATGGGAGATAATCTCACGCAATTTTTTAACCGAAACATTTTTCCCGGCGCAGGCGCGGTTGACCACGGTTTTGGAGAGACCGTACGCCCGGGCGAACGCCGCCTGGTTGCCGGCGTGAAATTTTTCTATGTATTGGCCCAAATTCATAATTCCTTATACTGCAACGATATACAGTAAACAAGAAAATTATAAAAAATAATTTCAGTAATAGGAATTTTTGGAAAGTGAACTAGCCTTTTCGATAAGCGTCAAGAGGGACTACGTTGCCGCCATTTCCTGTGCCTTCGGTGGTGTCTTCGGCAAAGGTCGGGCCGCCGTCATCCTCAACTACCGGATCGTCGAACAACAGGGCTTCGCCATCGTCTTCCGCTTCGTCTTTTTTGTCGTCAAACTGCAGGGCGAAACGTACGCTCGGGTCAACCAGGCTGGTGATGGCTTCGAACGGGATTACCAGGTGTTCGGCGCGCTGGTTGAAGGAAAGCCCGATTTCAAAAAAATCATCATAAACATTCAGGTCCCAGAACCGGTGCTGGATGACAATGGTCATTTCATTGGGATATTGGGTTTGCATGCGCTTGGGCACCTGAACGCCCTCAGCCTCGGTCTTGAAGGTAATGTAATAGTGGTGATCACCCACAAGCCCTTCGGCCGCTACCCGCAATAAAATATCGCGGACAGCACCTTTAAGCGCTTTATGTACCAGCGCCTGGTAATCAATGTGACTTTCGGTCATTTGCAACACCCAAAAATCGGTTTCAAACCACCATTATAAAGAAAACATCCTTAATGAAAAGTCAATTGCGGAGAAAATATTTATATCAGGGAAATAAAAGTGGAGGGCTTCTGTTGCCCGGCGCCCTCCGGGCCGCGGTAGTTAGTACTTAATTACTTTGCCGTTAGGCTTTTCATTAAGCGGCAACTGCCAATGCTTCGTTATCGTTAGCATTTATGTGTTTGACCCATTACGGCGGTGTCATGCCGGGCAAAAGGTAAAAACGTCTTTCAACATCCGTCGATCCTGGTTCGCCCCCATCAAAAACCCTGAAAACTCTTTCCGCCTTACTCTGGCCGTTTACCTGGCAGGGCTTTTGGTGGAGGCGCCGGGTACTGCCCCCGGGTCCGCAATGCCTATTGCACGCACCATTTATTGCCATAGTCAGCAAGCTGACGCCCCTTATATAGTGATTTTTTCAGGCAATTTGAAGTGGTTAGTGAAAAAGGGCATTTTTTTGAAGTTTTTGGCAAATTTAATCCCAGCAAAGATCAGTCGACATTTTCGCTGTGCTTGAACCTTTTTTCCAAATTGATGTAGGACAGGTGCTTCTTGTGATCTTTGACAAAATCCGCCATCGATTCAAACCGGAAGTCGTAATCGATCGGGCCGTAAAGGGTGACGGTGGCGCCGGCGCCTTTTTTGCTGGCGCGCCTATCTATCCAGCAGGTGTGAAGGTTCATTTTTTTGGCCGGTTCATGGTCGTGAAACAGCGACTGGGCAACATGCAACAACTGGTCGGGGCGGGTCTCGAAATCTTCTTTCAAGTGGCGCAAAAGGTAATGGAAGTTTTCATGGTCAGGCTTGTAGCTGCCAATATCCTGGGCGGTATAGATGGCATCAAACGTAACCCCGAGCTTTTTTGCGGAATGGGCAAAGGAGGCGCCATCGACGTTGGAAAGGATAACCAACTTGAAATATTGCTGTAAATATTGAAGTGCTTCGGCGCTATCGGGAAAGGCCGGCCATTCCTTGACCGAGGCGCCGAATGCTTTCTGTTCCGAAGGTGTTGACGGAATGTTGAAATGCTCGCCCAGGGCCTGGTGGACTTTTTCCAGTATTTCAGGGTAAAGCGCGTCCGGGCTGGCTTCCTCAACCTCAAACTCCAGCTCGCCAAAAATTTCAAGCACCTGTTCATCGGGCGGGTTTTTGTTGTTCTTCTTGAGCCACGGACCGAGCACTTTCAAGAGTCCGGTTTCCCAATCAATCAGGGTGCCGTAGCAATCAAACGAAAGCGTTTTGATGCCGTCCAGGTCCATTCATTTATTCCCTTGAAGTCACCTTTTAATTTCTGTACTCCAAATCCTATACTAAGTGGAATTGGTGATGAAGCAATACCTGGATTTATTAAAATACATTCGCACCGAGGGGGCCTTCAAGGAAGACCGCACCGGCACCGGCACCTATGCCATCTTCGGGTACCAGATGCGCTTTGACCTTGGCGATGGTTTTCCGCTTTTAACAACCAAGAAACTTCATTTGAAATCGATTATTTATGAGCTTTTATGGCTGCTTCGGGGTGACACCAATATCAAGTACCTGACCGATCACGGGGTGCGAATATGGGACGAATGGGCGGATAAGGATGGTGAACTGGGCCCGGTTTATGGCGCCCAGTGGCGCGCCTGGCTGGCCGCCGATGGCCGCAAGATTGACCAGGTGTCAAACCTGGTTCAAAGTATCAAGGAGGACCCAACCTCACGGCGGCATATTTTGTCGGCCTGGAACGTCGGTGAAATTGAAAAGATGGCCTTGCCGCCCTGTCACAACATGTTCCAGTTTTTTGTCTCGGAGGGCAGGCTTTCGTGTCAGCTTTACCAACGCTCGGCCGATGTCTTCCTGGGGGTACCCTTTAACATTGCCTCTTATGCGCTTCTGACCCAGATGATGGCCCAGGCGACGGGCTATGCGCC
>SMXR01000062.1 GCA_004356215.1 Alphaproteobacteria bacterium
ACAAAATCGTCAACAGCAAAAGTTGTGACGAAAGGCTTCTGAAGAATGAAAGTGATTTTCCGTGCATAATCCAGAGGTTTATAGGATTTCAGGGCAAAACAAAACGAATTTCGCCAGCGGCCAGCGTGCCATTGGCTTGCCTCCGCAAGCGAATTAACGCTGGTCGTTCAACGCCCAATCAAAACCATGGCCGGAAATTTTTATCACCGGCGCCAACTGCCGGGCGAGATTTTCATCGGCAAGCGAGCGAATATGATCCAGAATTTCACCATCAGAGGCGCCAAAATCTTCCTCATACCAATCATAAATCCGGGAGATGTTGATGCCATTGCCCTTGATGAAAAAGATAGCCGGGCCTTGGTTGATAAAGATGCGGGCCGCCATATCCAAATCGCTTTCAATGGTCTCACCCTTATAAGGGGTTGCCTTGGGAGCCGGGCACCCCAGGGCGCCGCAGCTCAAGGCATAATGAATCCGTGGGTCATTCCAGATCGGGCGCAAAATTCTGTGGTATATATCGTTCAGGCTAAGGTTGATCTGGTAAACCCGAAAGCGTTTTGCCTGCCACGGGCCCGGCGCCAGGAACCAGCCGCCAATATCGTTAATGCTTTTGACCGGATATTCCGAAAGTGCAACGCTGACCACAATCGCATTATAGGCGTTAATCCAAAACGCTTTTTGCTCTAACCGGTTCAGGCGATCAACATCGGTGCGTGACAAAATTTCAATATAGCTGGTCAAGGCTTCCAGGTCCAAGTCGCCTACCGCGCCATAATCAAATACCACTGCCCCGGCATCATTGGCGGTTAAATAAGAGGCCAGAAACTTCTCCCAAAGGGTATGGTCAACGGTTCTTTTTGAGAGAGAATCGGTTACCAGCCAACGCTCCATCAACTCGGCCTCCTCTGCAGATTGGACCGGCTCGGGCAGAACCAGAAAAAGCAAAAGACAAAGACCGGTAAATAAGCCGGCAAATTTTGCCATATCAAACCCTTTTTTGTCGTCGAGCGATGCAATACCCATGGTCAAAACCCTCAGTTTAACTGACCAAACACTAGCTGTAACTTATAACCCGAAAAAGGGCAAAACCTTGATAAATCTTGCCTCATAAATTTTGACATTTTCAGTTTCGAGGCCATTGACTTCAAAGGGGGAGAGCGCTATACACCCCTCGCAATAAAGAACCCGGCAGCAATAAAAAACATTGGCCGGTGGTGAGGTTAAAATGAAACGAACATTCCAACCCAGCAACCTGGTAAGAAAACGGCGTCACGGTTTTCGCTCGCGTATGGCAACTGTTGGCGGTCGCCGGGTATTGAGGGCAAGGCGCGCCAAGGGCCGCAAGCGCCTGTCTGCTTAAATCAAAGAATTTTTGAGAAACACTTAAGTTTTCACCGGCGCCGAATGCGGCGCCCGGTTTTTTTAATACCTTAAATCAGTATAAGCTGGAACCATGGCAAAAACACCCGACTTATATACCCTGAAAAACCGCACGGAATACCTTGGTGTAGCCGCCACCGGTTTCAAAAAACCGATGCCCGGGTTGGTGCTTCAGGGGAAGCCAGCCGAGACCGCCAAAACCACCGGGACCAAGGGAGATAATAAAATATGGGTCGGGATTACCGCCACCAAGCGCACCGGCGGTGCGGTGGAGCGCAACCGAATCAAACGCCGCCTGCGTCAGGTGATCAAAGAGGTTTTGCCTTCACATGGCCGGGCTGGTTACCAGTATGTGGTCATCGGCCGCAAAAATACGCTGAAGCGTCCCTATGATTTATTGAGGGAAGATTTGAAAACCGCGCTTGCGGTCTTACATAAACGTATTACGCCGGGAACTTGAGGTAAAAAAAGCGATGCCACCCGACAAAATTTCACTATTGGCGAAAATATTCCGGCTTGCCATCCGGGGGTATCAAAGGCTTGTTTCTCCGTTTTTTCCGGCCTCTTGCCGTTATAGCCCGACATGCAGCCAGTATGCCGCCCAAGCCATTCAACTTCATGGTGGACTTAAGGGCTTTTGGCTGGCATTAAGGCGCATTGGTCGCTGCCACCCTTGGGGTGGGTCGGGGTTTGACCCGGTGCCGGAGGCCTCAAATGGGGCGAAGCAAGCACCTGCCAAAAGAAAAAAAGACAGGGTTTAAAAAATGGGTGATGTAAAAAATTTGATTAGTGCGGTGGTGCTTTCGATGCTGGTGCTATTTGCATATCAGACATTTTACCTGGGTCCGTTGGAAGAAGAAGCTGCTCAACAAGCGCTGCTGGAAGCTGAGGCCCTTGGGGAAGAAACCCTGGCGCTTGGCGACACCACCATCCCCGATCCCGATACCGGAGAGCTTGCCGCCCCTGAAGTGCAAGCGGCTGCCCCTGAAACAATCACCACCGAACCGGTTGAACGGATAGTAATCAATGCTACTCGTTTGAGCGGGAGTATTTCCCCGGTCGGTGCCCGGTTGGA
Organism: Alphaproteobacteria bacterium; assembly: GCA_004356215.1. GTDB lineage: Bacteria > Pseudomonadota > Alphaproteobacteria > Sphingomonadales > SMXR01 > SMXR01. The sequence continues at coordinate 2,456 of SMXR01000062.1, forward strand.
CGACCTTGTTTTGAATGATTATTTTGACCGGCTTGGCGAGGGCGCGGAAAATATTGAACTTCTTAAAAACGAAGCCCGGAGCAACGCTTATTTTGCTGAATTTAATTGGCGCGCCAATACCGGTGTTACCCTGCCAACCAGTAAAACGGTTTGGACTACTCGTGGCGGTTCCCTTACCACCAATGGTGAGGTTGAACTTTACTGGGAAAATGGTCAGGGCATTACCTTTCGCCAGTTCTTTTCGGTTGATGAAAACTTTATGTTCACCATTCGCCAGGTGGTGGAAAACAATTCTGACCAACGCATCAACATAGCCCCAATAGGCGAGGTCAGGCGGATTGATACCCCGGAAACCCAAGGCTTTTTTATCCTCTATGAAGGCCCCTTGGGGGTTTTTAACGGCACCCTGGAAGACGATGACGATTATGACGATTTGGCCGACGATGGCTCGGTGGATTTTGCTGTTAGCCCCAACGGCTGGTTAGGTTATTCCGACAAATACTGGCTAACCGCACTGGTGCCAGACCAGACCAGGCCCTTTACCGCCCGGTTCCAGCACCAGAAAATTTTGGGCCGGGATGCTTATACGATCCGCTACTTGGTTGATCAGGGCGAGGTCGTGGCCATCGGCGGCAGTTCTGAATACGTGTCGCACTTTTTTGCCGGGGCCAAAGAGGTCAGTTTGATAGACGCCTATGAGGAAACCTACAACATTCCCCTATTTGACCGCGCCATTGACTGGGGCTGGTTTTACTTTTTAACCAAACCAATTTTCTACACGCTGGATTATTTTTATGTGATGTTTGGAAACTTTGGGGTCTCGATTCTGATTTTAACCGTGATCATAAAATTGTTTCTTTTCCCATTGGCCAATAAATCTTTCCGCGCCATGAGCAGGGTTAAAAAACTTCAGCCCAAAGTCGCCGCTATCAAGGAACGTTTCCCCGATGACAAGTTGCGCCAGCAACAGGAAACCATGGCGCTGTATAAAAGAGAAAAAGCTAATCCGGCTTCCGGCTGTTTGCCAATGTTTATTCAGATTCCGGTATTTTTTGCCCTGTATAAGACATTGTTTGTCACCATTGAAATGCGCCACGAACCGTTCTTTGGCTGGGTTCACGACCTGGCGGCGCCCGATCCGATGACCTTTATTACTCTTTTTGGGCTGGTACCTTGGGATCCCCCCGGGTTCTTGCTGGTTGGCATTTGGCCAATCCTGATGGGTGTAACGATGTGGTTCCAGATGAAACTGAACCCGCAATCGCCAGATCCGATCCAGGCCAAGATTTTTACCTATATGCCTATTGTGTTCACGTTTATTCTGGCCCCGTTCCCGGTAGGCCTGGTGATCTATTGGACCTGGAATAATATTCTGACAATTTTGCAGCAATACGTGATCATGAAAAAAGAGGGCGTCCCGATCGGCAATGCCTAAGGATGGGGATACGGTGTCCGATATTGCCACGCGCTGGGCGGTTGAGTGTGATTTTTTAATCAGCGTGGTTTCCCTTGACGGCCTGCCCGAAGAAAAAAAAGTCGAAGTGGCCTTCGCCGGACGTTCCAACGTCGGCAAATCCAGTTTGCTGAACGCATTGGTTGGCCGGAAAAAACTGGCCAAAATATCCAACACCCCGGGGCGCACCCGAATGCTGAACTTTTTCCACCTGCACAGTGCGGATCTCGATTGTTTCCTGGTTGATATGCCGGGCTATGGCTATGCCAAGGTGGCGCGCGGCCAAATCATTCGCTGGACCCGCCTGGTCAAGGATTATATGCGCGGGCGGCCAAACCTGCGGCGGGTTTATCTTTTGATTGATTCACGGCGCGGTTTGATGGACGCCGATAAAGAGATTTTAAAACTTTTGCAGGAGGCCGCGGTCTCGACCCAGGTGATCCTTACCAAGGCCGACAAACTGCGCAGTGATAAACGCGCCCCGGTTTTGGAAAAATTAACCAAAGACCTAAAGCCTTTCGTTGTTGTTCATCCCGAAATTTTAATGACCAGTTCGGTCAAGAAGACCGGCATTGATGATCTGCGTGCGGCCTTGATTGCGGTATGCAAGGGATGATTCAAATGGACCAGATCACCCCCATAAGACCAAAAAAAGAGATAAAAAATATCACCCAAACTACCTGGGTTTTTGACCTGGATAACACCCTTTATCCCGACCACTGCAACCTTTTTGCCAATATCGATGTTAAAATGAAGACGTATATTTCAAGCCTTCTTGGGGTCGGGACCGACGAAGCCCATAAAATCCAGAAGGATTTTTTCGTTGATTACGGGACAACCCTGCGCGGCTTGATTGATGTTCACGGCGTCGACCCCCGCGAGTTTCTGGATTTCGTCCACAACATTGACCTTTCCCCACTGCAAGAGGACAAGGCCCTGCGCCGGGCCCTTCAGGATATCAGGGGATCCAAGTTTGTGTTCACCAACGGTGACACCCGTTATGCCCAAAGGGTTTTGGAAAAAATCGGAATCGACCAGGAATTTGATGGTGTCTTTGATATTACATTGGCCGACCATGTCCCCAAACCCAATGCCGCAGCCTACCAAAACTTTATCCGCCACTTTGATATCGACCCAAAAAACGCAGTGATGATTGAAGATATGGCGCGTAACCTGAAACCGGCCGCAGCCTTGGGGATGACCACCGTGTGGCTGAAAACTGCTTATCCTTGGGGTAAAATTGGCTACGATGCCGCGCATATTGATTATGAAACCGACGATCTTGTAAGCTGGCTTGGAGGAGTGCTTTAAGGCTGGCCATGGAAAAACTGATCAAAACCATAGAAGACGCCTGGGATGGCCGTGAGACTTTAACGCCCGGCGACTGGTCTGCGGTGGCTATTGGCGAAGCCTTGTCGTTGTTGGACCAGGGTGCCGTCCGCATTGCCGAAAAAACCGCCGAGGGTTGGAAGGTGAATACCTGGCTGAAAAAAGCGGTGCTGCTGTCTTTCCGGATTTCTGAAAATAAAATGATTGAGGGCGGCCCCTGGTACGACAAGGTGCCGTTGAAATTTACAAAATGGTCGGCATCCGATTTTGAAAAATCCGGCATTCGCGCGGTTCCCGGTTCATTTGTCAGGTACGGGGCTTATATCGCCTCAGGCGTGGTCCTGATGCCGTCTTTTGTTAATATCGGCGCCTATGTGGGCGAAGGCACGATGATCGATACCTGGGCAACCGTGGGCAGTTGTGCCCAGGTCGGGAAAAATTGTCATATTTCCGGCGGTGCCGGGATCGGCGGGGTGCTGGAGCCGGTTCAGGCGGACCCGGTGATTATTGAAGACAATTGCTTTATCGGCGCGCGCTCGGAAGTGGCTGAAGGCATGCTAGTCGAAGAAGGCGCGGTACTTTCGATGGGGGTATATCTCGGCAAATCAACCCCGATACTGGACCGCGCCAGCGGCGAAATTTCCTTTGGCAAAATCCCCGCCTATTCGGTTGTTATTCCCGGCATCGTGCCTGAAAAAAATACCTATGCTGCGGTTATTGTCAAAAAAGTGGACGCCGGAACCCGGGCCAAAACCTCAATCAATGAACTGTTGCGTCCCTGAAAGGCAGCCCCTTGGCAAAAGCCAAAA
>SMXR01000063.1 GCA_004356215.1 Alphaproteobacteria bacterium
GTGAAACCGCGGCGCTTGGGCTAAAGCCTGATGCGGTAAGAAAAGCAAAACTTCCAAAACCCCCTGTCATAAAGGGTGGAACAGGACCTGAAAAGAATGAGTGACGATCGAAAATTGACGTTATCTGACAAGCCTCCGAGCAGCCCGGCCAAACCGGCCGAGCCCGCGAGGCCGCGGCCTGGCCTGCTCCCCCGGCGCACCAAACCTGTTGTCGTTGAACGCAAACGGCGCCGCTTTATTCACAGGGACGGCGGGGCAACCAAGGCCCCGCTGGTGATTGAGGAAAATTTTTCCTTGAAACCCAAAAAACCTGCTGGGGAAATGGCCGCCGATTCAGAAGAAAAACTCACCTCGCAGGAGCGCGACACCCGTGCCGAAGCGCTGAAGGATGCTATTCGTCAGGCCGAGCAAGACCGTATGCGCGCATCAGAAGAAAAGCGCCAACGGGAAAAGGAACAGGAAGCCCTGCGCCAGGAAACCGAAGCCAAAAAGACCAAGGTTGACCACGAGGAAGATGCCCGCCACCGCGCCGAAAATGAAGCCAAACATAAGGCCGAGGAAGCTGCCCAGCAAAAGGCCGTCGCCGAAGCTGAGGCTCAAAAAGCGTTGGCAGAAGAAGAAAAACTTAAGGCTGAGGCCTCTGTTACGCCCGACTACAAAAAAGAAAAACCGGCGCAACAGCGCACCCATAAAAAAGAACCTGAAAAAAAGCGCCACGCCAATCTCGCCAAGAAAAAAGGCGGCGAACGCCGGCGCAGCGGCAAATTAACGGTTACTAACGCTCTTGATGGCGGTGATGAATTGCGTCCGCGCTCGCTGGCTGCTCTGAAACGGGCCAAGGCCAAGCAAAAAAGAGCGGCCCTCGGCGAAACCCCCAGCGCCAAGAAATCCCGTGAAATTGTTGTTCCGGAAAGTATCACGGTTCAGGAACTGGCCAACCGTATGGCGGAAAAAGCCGTTGATGTTATCCGCGCCCTGATCAATATGGACATGCCCGCGACCATGAACGAAACCATAGACCCCGATACTGCTGAACTGGTGGTTGCCGAGTTTGGCCATACCGTGAAGAGGGTCACCGAAGCCGATGTCGAAATTGGCCTAATCGGTGATGAAGATGATCCCAAATTGCTAAAACCACGCCCACCTGTGATCACCGTAATGGGCCACGTTGATCATGGCAAAACATCGCTGCTGGATGCCTTGCGCCAAACCGATGTTGTCAGCGGTGAAGCCGGCGGCATTACCCAGCATATAGGCGCCTACCAGGTAACGCTGAAATCAGGACAGAAAATTACTTTCCTTGATACCCCGGGCCATGAAGCATTTACCGAAATGCGCTCACGCGGCGCCCAGGTCACCGATATTGTTATTTTGGTGGTGGCTGCCGATGATGGGGTCATGCCGCAGACCATAGAAGCCATTAACCACGCCAAGGCCGCCGGGGTCCCGATAATTGTGGCTATCAATAAAATGGATGTTGACGGCGCCAATCCAGACCGGGTCAGGAATGATCTGCTGCAACACGAAGTAATCGTTGAAAAAATGTCGGGGGATACGCTTGATATTGAGGTTTCGGCGGTAAAGAAAACCGGGCTTGATAAGCTGGAAGAAACTATTTTGTTGCAGGCCGAACTTCTTGATCTCAAGGCCAACCCGGATCGCCCCGCTGAAGGCGCGGTGGTTGAAGCCATGCTCGACAAGGGCCGCGGCCCGGTCGCGACCTTGTTGATCCAACGGGGCACCCTAAAAAAGGGTGATATTGTTGTTGCTGGCGCCGAATGGGGAAAGGTCCGGGCAATTTCAGATGACAAGGGAAAGCCCATCAAGGAAGCGGGCCCATCGATGGCGGTTGAGATTACAGGGCTTAATGCCGCGCCCTCCGCCGGGGATGTTTTTCTTGTAGTGGATAGCGAAAGCCGCGCCCGGGAAGTGTCTGAATACCGCACCGAACAAAAGAAAAGCAAACGGGTTTCACGCAGTGAAGTATCGCTTGAAGACATGTTCAGCGCGATGAAAGAAACCAAGACTGAAAACTTTCCGGTAGTGATCAAGGCCGATGTCCAAGGATCTGCCGAAGCCATTGCCCAAGCCCTGCAAAAGATTGGCAACGAAGAAATCCAAGCTCAAATTCTTCATGCCGGGGTTGGCGCTATTGTTGAATCGGATGTCACCCTGGCCAGCGCCTCAGATGCGTTTATTATCGGCTTTAATGTCCGTGCCAACCAACAGGCGCGTGAAACAGCCAAGGCTGAAAATGTCCCGATTAAGTACTATTCGGTCATTTATGACGTGATTGATGAGGTTAAGGCGGCGATGGAGGGCAAACTGTCACCGGCGATTATTGAAACCATACTGGCGCTGGTTGAGGTCAAGGATGTTTTCTCCGCGGGGAAAAAGGGCAAAGCGGCTGGGTGTATAATTTCCGAGGGTATTGCCAAGGTCGGGGCAAAGGCCCGGCTGGTACGCGAAGATGTTGTAATCTACACCGGCAAGATCGAATCCCTGCGCCGCTTCAAGGACGATGTCAAAGAAGTCAAGCAGGGCACCGAATGTGGTGTCGGGCTTGAGAATTTCACTGAATACAAACCCGGTGACAGAATCGAAGTGTTCGAGACCGAGGAAAAGAAAAAAACGCTCTAGTTTTTTTAGGTAAACCACGAGACAAACCAATGGATAAAAAAACCAATACCAAAGGCGGGTCAAACATCCGATTGCTCCGGATCGGCGAAAATATCCGCCATTCGCTTGCAACAATCCTGCATCGCGAGGATATGCGTGACCCGGCCCTGGAGGGGGTTTCGATCACTGTGTGTGAAGTGCGCGCCGCGCCTGACCTCAGAAACGCCACCGTTTATGTTTTGCCCCTGGGGGGTGAAAACCAGGAAGAGGTCCTAAAAGCCCTTAACCGGGCCGCGCCTTACCTTTCAGGCCAGGTGTCACAGACCCAGCATTTAAAATATATGCCAAAGTTGAAATTCGAAGCCGACGAAACCTTCGATGAATCCAGCCATATCAGCTCACTTCTTTCAAACCCCAAAGTGGCCGCAGACCTGAAAAAAGAAGATTGATGGCGCGGAAGGGTAACAAGGTCGATGGCTGGATAATCATCGATAAAGATAGCGGTATGACTTCGGCCGATGTCGTGCGCCGCGTTAAACGAATTCTTCACCCGCAAAAAATTGGCCACGCCGGAACGCTTGATCCATTAGCCACCGGCATTCTGCCGCTGGCGCTTGGCGAAGCCACCAAGACCGTTTCCTACATTACCGATGCCATAAAGGAATATGAATTTACCATTCGTTGGGGTGAAGAGCGAACAACCGATGACAGCGAAGGTGACGTTGTTAAAACCAGTAACTTACGCCCGGGTGAAAAAGATATCATAAAAGAACTTCCCGGGTTTATCGGCGAGATTGAACAGATCCCGCCACAATTTTCAGCGTTAAAAGTGGACGGCCAACGCGCCTACAAGCTGGCCCGTGCCGGTGAGCGGGTCGAATTGAAGCCAAGACTGGTAAAAATTGATACATTTGAGCCAATTTTGGGCCAAAATGACAAGGATCATGCAAGTTTCCACGTAATCTGCGGAAAAGGGACATATATTCGCGCATTAGCGCGTGATTTAGGCCGAAAACTCCAGTGTTTTGGCCACATTACAGCGATCTGCCGAACCGTGGTCGGACCCTATTCACAAAGTAGGGCGTTTTCGCTGGCAAAGCTGGATGATTTAAGCCATAGTGCGCGCGTTTTGGAAGCCCTGATTCCCGTAATGACAGCGCTGGACGACATCCCGGCCCTTGCCGTTACCAAAGACGAAGCCCGGCGCATTAAAAATGGCCAGGTCATAAGGCTTCCAACGAAAAAGAGCGGCACGGTTTGCCTGACCCTTGATAAGACACTGGTTGCCTTGGCAACGGTCGAAGATGGCGAAACCAGACCGCTCAGGATTTTTAACTTAAACTAGATGGAGAACACGATGTCGATTACACCTGAAAGAAAACAGGCAATCGTTAAGGATTACGCTGTAAAGAAAAATGATACCGGCTCACCTGAAGTACAGGTTGCCATTCTTACCGAACGCATCGTCAATTTGACGGATCACTTTAAAGAGCACGCAAAAGACAATCATTCGCGCCGCGGTTTGATGAAAATGGTCAACCAGCGCCGCCGCCTGCTCGCTTACTTGAAAAAAACAGATGAAGAAAGATATGCACAGCTGATCAAACGGCTTGGCCTGAGAAAATAAGATTTTCCGGGATGGGCCCGGAAGCGCCAACTGTTTGAAAAATCACGCTGTTGCAAGAGATGAAGAAGATGTTTGATATACATAAAAAAGAAATTACATGGGGCGGACGCCCGCTTAGCATTGAAACCGGCCGTATTGCCCGCCAGGCTGGCGGCGCGGTTGTTGTTACCTACGGGGAAACAATTGTGCTGGCCACGGTTGTGGCCGACAAAAAGCCTAAACCGGAACTGGATTTTTTCCCGCTCACGGTAAACTATATGGAAAAAACCTACGCCGCCGGCAAGATTCCGGGCGGCTTTTTTAAACGCGAAGGGCGCCCCTCTGAAAAGGAAACCCTGACCAGCCGGTTGATCGACCGGCCGATCCGGCCTTTGTTCCCGGCCAATTTCAGAAATGAAACCCAGATCATTTGTACGGTTCTGTCCCACGATCTTGAAAACGACCCCGACATTGTTGCCCTGATTGGCGCCAGTGCCGCACTGACACTTTCCGGTGTGCCCTTTTTCGGCCCCATTGGTGGCGCCCGGGTTGGTTATAAGGATGGTAAATACCTGCTGAACCCGGTTCCGGCCGATCTTGAAGAGAGCGAACTTGACCTAATCGTCGCGGGCACAAGTGATGCCGTTTTGATGGTTGAGTCCGAAGCCAAGGAGTTATCGGAAAAAATTATGCTTGGCGCCGTTATGTATGGCCACAAGGAAATGCAGCCGGTGATCGACATGATTATCGCCCTTGCCGAGGAGTGCGCAAAAGAACCTTGGGAGCTGCAAACGGAAGAGGATACAAGCGATCTTGAGAAGAAGATCGCCAAACTGGCCGAAAAAGATTTGCGCAAGGCCTATAAAGAAACCGTCAAACAGACCCGCTCGGCAGCCATTTCTGAAACCCGCGCCAAGGTCAAGGAAGCCTTCGCCGATGATGACACTGTCGAGGAGAAAAACATCTCCGCAATCCTGAAAAAAATGGAAAAAGATATTGTTCGCGGTGATATTCTGAAAACCTCGAAACGCATCGATGGCCGCAAACTGGACCAGGTTCGCCAAATTGTCTCCGAAGTTGGCATTCTTGAGCGCGCCCATGGATCCGCCCTTTTCACCCGCGGTGAAACCCAGGCTTTGGTGGTGGCAACTTTGGGCACCGCCGAAGATGAACAGTTTATCGATGCCCTTGAAGGTACCTACCGCGAAAATTTTATGCTGCATTACAATTTCCCGCCATTTTCGGTTGGTGAAACCGGGCGTATCGGTTTTACCGGGCGCCGCGAAGTTGGCCACGGCAAATTGGCTTGGCGGGCAATGAAAACGGTTCTGCCCAGCAGAGACGACTTCCCTTACACCATCCGGATAGTCTCGGAAATTACCGAATCCAACGGCTCATCCTCGATGGCGACCGTTTGCGGTGCCTCGCTGGCGCTGATGGATGCCGGCGTCCCAATTACGCGCCCGGTATCGGGAATAGCCATGGGCTTAATCAAGGAAGGAAATGATTTCGCCATTCTTTCCGACATTCTTGGCGATGAAGATCACCTTGGCGACATGGACTTCAAGGTTGCCGGAACCAAGGATGGTATCACATCGCTGCAAATGGACATCAAGATAGCCGGCATCACTGAAGATATCATGGAAAAGGCCCTGAAACAGGCCAAGGATGGTCGTGAACATATACTTGGTGAAATGGATAAAGCCCTGACTTCCGCTCGAGATGAGATGAGCGTTCATGCGCCCCGGATTGAGACATTGCAGATCAATAAGGACAAGATCCGTGAGGTTATCGGCACCGGCGGCAAGGTTATCCGCGAGATTGTTGAAACCACCGGCGCCAAGGTCAATATCGATGACGATGGCCTGATCAAGATTTCCAGTTCCGACCTGGAGGCAATCGAAGCCGCAAAAAAATGGATTATGAGCATCGCCGCCGACCCCGAAGTTGGCGAAGTTTATGACGGAAAAGTGGTCAAAGTTGCCGATTTTGGCGCGTTCGTGAACTTCTTCGGCAGCAAGGACGGCCTCGTCCACATCAGTGAAATGTCATCTGAGCGTGTTGAAAAGGTGTCAGATGTGGTAAAAGAAGGTGACGAAGTCAAGGTTAGGGTCCTCGAGGTTGACGATCGGGGCAAAGTCCGCTTGACTATGCGTATTGATGAAGATCGCCCAACCGGTCCGCGTGCGCCGCGTGGCAAGAAGGGTGGTCGTTCTTAAGGCTAAAAGGCTAAAAGAAATAATGAAACAATGAAATCGCTTAATTCCATACTGCTTTCCGGCAAAGAAGTTCTGCCCCTGATCGAAGGTGGCAAGGGCATTTCTATCACCAGCGGTGACTCATCAGGCCCGTGGGCCTTTGCCGGCGGCGTTGGGACAGTCTCTGCTGTTAACGCTGATTTTTTTGATAAGGCCGGTGCCATCGTCCCCCAAATCTATAAAGGCCGGAATCGCCGTGAGCGTCATGAAGAGCTGGTAGACTTTTCCATCAGCGGCGGGGTTGCTCAAGTTCAAAGAGCCCACGAATTGCGCAAGGGGCTGGGCAGCCTCAATATCAACATCCTGTGGGAAATGGGTGGTGCCGAAAGAATCCTGAAAGGGGTTCTGGAAAAAACCAAAGGCCTGGTCGATGGCGTCACCTGCGGTGCTGGCATGCCGTATAAATTAGCCGAAATCGCCGCTTCGTACGGGGTTTATTACTATCCGATTATTTCTTCCTCGCGGGCTTTCCGGGCGCTTTGGAAGCGCGCCTATAAAAAATTCGCAGATTTCCTTGGCGCTGTGGTTTACGAAGATCCGTGGCTGGCCGGTGGCCATAACGGGCTTTCCAACGTTGAAGACCCGGATAAACCGCAAGAACCCTACCCACGGGTTGCCCTGCTCAGAAAAGAGATGCGTGAAATGGGCGTTGGCGAAGTCCCGATCATCATGGCCGGCGGGGTCTGGTACCTGCGCGACTGGTCGCACTGGATCGATAATGAAGAACTGGGCCCGATTGCCTTTCAGTTTGGCACCCGGCCACTGTTGACCAAGGAAAGCCCGATTTCCGATGAATGGAAAGCAAGACTTATGACCATGAAGGAAGGTGACGTGGTCTTGCACCGCTACAGTCCGACCGGGTTTTATTCTTCCGCGATTAATAATGAATACCTGCAGGAACTTCATGCCCGCACCGACCGCCAGATTGCCTTTACCCCAGATATGGTGGGCGATCATACCCGCCCGCTGGATATCAACCGCAAGGGCAATAATGTTTATGTCACGCAAGGAGACTTGGGCCGGGCCAACAAATGGTTCCACCAGGGCTTTACCTCGATTATGCGTACCCCGGACCAAACTTTGATTTTTGTTACCCCGGAAAAACAGGCGCTTATCCGAAAGCACCAGACCGAATGCATGGGCTGTCTGTCGCAATGCCGGTTCTCAAACTGGGCCACCAATGAAAAGAATTCCACCGGCCGCAAGGCCGACCCCAGAAGCTTTTGTATTCAAAAGACCCTGCAGGACATTTCCCATGATGGTGATATCGAACACAACCTGATGTTCTCTGGCCACAACTGCTTCAATTTTGCCAAAGATCCGTTTTATTCCAACGGGTTTGTGCCAACCGTCAAAGAGCTGGTTGAGCGCATAAGTACCGGTGACTAACCTAAAACGCCTTAATTAATGATTTCATCCGCGTAAATACCCCAAATATTTTGGGTCTGGAGCCAGCCTTTTACACCGTCAATATTCAGCCGGCACCAACCAGGCTCACATTCCATAATTTCCCCGATCACCCCGGCTTCCAGGCGGGCAATGGTACCGGAGTCCTGGGCAGGATCCCGGTAAAGTGGCCGCACCCCCCCGGTGATCAAGGCGGTGCGCCGGCCCGAAAGCAAAATGACATGTATCCACCCTTCGGTGCCGTCAACGTCACGGACCTGCCGCCATTGTTCGTATTCCGCGACAATCTCCAGCGGGTAAAGTTTGCGGGCGTAAACCCAATCAATCGGGTATTGCTCTCCCGGTCCAATGCGCAAATTGGCCTTATCCCTGGATAGTGAGACAAAGCGTGGCAGCGGCAGTCCGCTGGCACCAATTTCATCGCTTTTGCGAAAAACCGGTTGGGCGTAAAGCCCCGCGCTTGAGATTAGAAAAAGGAAAAAAACCAGAAATTTCAGAAGCATTTTCATGACATGGTCTTCCCCCATGACAGGCCCAAGGTCAAGCCCCCGAACATCCCGGGCACGCCGGGTCCTTGGGAAGTTTTACCGTCCTGAAATCGGTAGTAAGGCCATCGTAAATCAAAACCCGTCCCGCCAGAGAGGTCCCCATCCCCAACAGTTCCTTGACCACCTCAACTCCTTGAAGAGTTCCCATAACACCTGCAATCGCTCCCAAAACACCAACATCAGCACAGTTTAATCCCTCTGCGGGCGGGGCTTCGGGCACCAGACATCGGTAACAGGGTAAGGGCTTTCCATTCGCATCTTTGGCATGGGGTTTGAAGGTTGACAGCTGGCCGTCAAAACGCAGGATTGCGGCTGAAA
>SMXR01000064.1 GCA_004356215.1 Alphaproteobacteria bacterium
AAATTGAAAATATCGTACCAATAAAATATTTACCGAACCCTGTCATGTCGTGCTCCTTTTTTTTGATGCCGCCCAAGAGTGGCGTAAGTTGAATGGTTTTTCAAGGCCACTGTCTTTGGCAAAGGCCCGGGAGAGGATTTTTCTAAAAAACCTGGTCGAGCATGTTTAATATATGCAGGGTAAAGGTGGTCCATTATAAAAGCGCATATGTACCCACAAGTATAATTATTCCGAATCTTGCCTTCACAACGCCTACTGCTTGACTCATAACATAAAAAATTCCGTAAATTTTTTTACCGGCAGGCGGTGCCACCTGCTCGCCCTTTTAAAATTTTCAAATAGAAAAAAGCAGCCGTTAAAGCGTCATTACTTGGGGGTCATTTATTGAAACGGTTTTTTACTTAACCAAAGTGGTAAAAACGGCTTTTTTATATGCGAATTATTTGTCTCTATTTCATATGTGAAAGTAACCGCAAAAAATATAAAAAAAGCGCGAGAATCCTGAAATAATTCACTTTTAAAAATTGCACCTGGCGCCGGTTTATGACAAGATTCTTATCTTGAAAGGAACATGGGCTGACCCGAAAGATATTGGATATAAATAATCGCAATTAAAAGGCTTTATTAAGACTTTTAATTTAACTAAAAAAACAACAACAAATTCAATGAATGCGGGTTTTGGCCAGTGAGAATTTTATTATGGATTACTCTGTGGGGGAGCAATAAGTAATGGGCAATGAATATTTACTGCCTTTGTCGGCTGCGGTCGGGTTTGTCTTTTTCTCTGCCTTTCTGGCATTTGTCTGGCTTCGTGGACAGGCCCTGGTTCATTATTTTGAAGAACAGGAATTTAATACCGAAGCCTTTTTCGTATGGGTGATCAGAAAACGGGCGTTCGACAAACGCGCAAGCTGGATACTAATTCCTTCATTTGTTGCCTGGTATGCCACCCAAAGATTTCTTCCAGACCTGATTAATCCTCAAGTCTTAAACCCGGTTTTCTATGGCATTATTTTTATTGCTTTGGTGGTCGGGGCACTTTCAAGTTATGAGACGACCAGGGCGGCCGGTAAATATAAAGATATTTCGGCCCGCGCCAAACGCATTCATTTTATTTTTGTGGCTTTGATGGGCGCCTACTTTGCAACTATTTTTGCCAACCAGACGGGCACGGAAATTCTATTTTTGACACTGGCGTTTCTGGCCTTTTTCCAGGCCCCGCCGCTTTTTATTGTTGCGGCAAATTTTATCATACGGCCGTGGGAGAATATTCGTGAAAAGCGCAACCTGACCCAGGCCAAACTGAAATTGAGTAAACTCAGCCCTGTTATTATTGCCATAACCGGGTCGCACGGCAAAACCATGGCCAAGCACTTGCTCACCCATATTCTTTCGGCCAACAAACCGACATTGACCACCCCCGATAATGTCGAGGGCGCACAAGGGATATGCGATACAATTCTGCAGGATCTGAAAAACCATCATCGCTATTTCGTTCTCGAGATGGAGGGCCACAGTCTTGGTATAATCAAAAAACTGTGCCAGCTGGCCCCCCCCAATCTTGGAATAATCACCAGTATAGCCTTGGGCCAATCCAAACGCTTGCGCACCCTTGAGCGCGTTTTCAGGGCTAATTTTGAGTTGGCCGATGATTTGATGAGCCGGCGTGAGAGAACCATCCTGAACACCGATGCCATGCCCGAAGATTTGTTGAATACGTTTACCAACAAAAACCCAAATGTTTTGTTTTGCGGGGGTGAAAAGTCGTCGTTTGATCTTGATATTGTCCTGAAAAAAGGGGTGCAGGGAAATCATGGCCTCGATCTGACCCTGGGGTTGAACCAAAAGGGCCGCCAGGAAACCCTGGAATTACAGGTGCCGCTTTATGGTCTTCATAATTGTTATAATATCATGCTGGCGGTCGCCGCCGCGCTGGAGCTGGGCCAAAGCACCGAGGTTATCCAAAACGCCCTGAAGACGGTGCCGCAAATCCCGCACCGGCTGGAAGTTATCCAGGGCGTCAAAGGCCCGACCGTGATTGATGATTCCTACAACACTTTTCCGGAGGGCTTTCAAAGCGCCCTGAAGGTGCTATCAGACCTCCGGAAGCCCAAGGGCCGGTGTATCCTGGTAACCCCCGGCCTGGTGGAAATGGGAACCGCCCACGATGCCGAACACAAAAAGCTCGGTGAAATGGCGGGCAAGCATGTTGACGTTGCCCTGATTATTGGCCCCAAGCGCATGAGTACCTTTATGTCTGCTTTTAATTCCACCAAGGAAAAGGGCGCCCAGTTACGGACCTTCGATACCCAAAGCGATGCCAACGACTGGATCAAACAGAACGCCGATAACAACGATATTATCCTTTTTGAGGCAAGCCTGCCTAATCTTTACGACACCCGGGTCAAGTTTTAAATCAGGACGATTTAAACCTTGTTCGGGGTTTCACACATTACCACTCATTCGTTTAGGAGAGAAAAGGGGGAATGGACCCCAGCTCTTGGATTAGAAAATCTGGGTGAGCATATTAATAAAATGCAGCGAGAACGTCGTCCAGTACAGGGCGGCATACAGCGCGACAAGTAGTAATATTTTAAAACTCACATTCACGAGCTTGAATTCTCCATTCCTAAACCTTTACAAAATTAAAGGGATTTGCTTAAAAAACAATTAATTGAGATGTCGCATATACCCCTTTTCATTTGTGCGAATACTTAACTTTAATAGATAAATAGTTAACAAATAAACAATGTTATGGAAAAATTACTTGAAAACGTACAAATACCAAGAAAACAGCAATGCACCAATATTTTGGTTTTATTTCACGAAACCGGGTAAAGCCTATAACATTCAAAAGCACTGAAATTTGGGGTAAAAGTCATTTTTCGATGTCAAAACGTTCAAAATTTTGCCATCTTTCCCAAGTTACAGTGTGAAAAATTAAAGACTCGGGCAAAATGAAAACAATTTCGGTAATTTTTGGCGGCGAAAGCGTTGAGCACGATGTCAGCATCCTGACAGCCCTGCAATTCATGAACGCCATGGATCCGGAAAAGTATGCGCCATTGCCGGTTTATGTCGCCGCGGACGGCGCCTGGTGGACTGGCGAAGCCTTAAGAAAAAGAGAGTTTTACCCCCTGACCAACGCCAAAGCCGCCAAGCTTAAGCGTATAACCCTGCCATTGGCGGGGCTTCGCGGTAAAAAACCCTATTTCCTCAGTGAAACCAGGGGGGTTTTCAAAAAGGAACAACAAATCCCCTTTGATTTGATTGTCCCGGCCATTCACGGCAGCCATGGTGAAGACGGCACCTTGCAGGGACTTCTCGAATTTTGCGGGGTGCCCTATGCCGGCTGTGGCGTTCTTGGCGCTTCAGCTACCATGGACAAAGCCTTTACCAAGGAACACCTGTTTGGGCTTGGTATCCCGGTTCTTGATCATGTTATGGTCCAGAAACCCGCCGAGGGGGAAACCGTGAACCTCGATGAGATTAATGCCGACCTTAAGTCTGTTTTCGGGGCCAGGCCCTATCCCCTGATCGTAAAACCCTGCCATTTGGGCAGCAGTATCGGGGTCACCCGCGCGATGAACGCCGAAGATGTGCTGGCCGGCCTTTTGCTGGCTTTCCGGCTGGATTACACCGCCATCATAGAACCCTTTGTCGGCAACCTGGTGGAATATAACGTCGCCGTCTCAAAAGCCTTTGGCGAACCCAGAACTTCGGTTATCGAACGCCCGGTAAAGGAAAGCGATTTCCTTGATTTTCGCGACAAATACCTCTCCGGCGACAAGGCTGGCGACAAAATGAAAACCGGCTCCTCAGAGGGCATGGCGTCATTGAACCGGGTGATGAACCCGAAAGAGTTGACCGGGAAAAAACAAAAGCAGATCCGCGACTGGGCGCTGGAGGCTTTTGCCGCCCTCGACCTGGCCGGATCGGTGCGGATCGATTTTATCGGCGATGAGGTGACCGGTGATTTGTGGCTGAATGAAATTAATACCGTGCCGGGGTCTTTCGCCTATTACCTGTGGCAGGAAAGCGAACCCGGGGTCAGTTTTACTGACCTTACCAGCGCCATTATTGAGGAGGGTTTCGAGCAAAGCCGCCTGAAGGCAAGCGAGTTCGACCTCACCCTTGGCGGGGCGGTAATTTTCAAGAAGGATTAATTATTTCCTGCTATAAAGGCGCCTATGGCCCCACCAGTGAAAGTGTTCAGGAAAACCATTACCCCCCAGGGCAAATCAGCCGGTGGGTTTGAGCTGGTCTGGCTGCATGGTTGGGGCCATGACCATACCAGCCTTGTTCGCTTGGCCAGCCTGTTTAAAAAAAGCGCCACCAACATCCTTTATGACCTTCCCGGCTTCGGCCAGACCGCCATGTTGCCCCGGGGATCCGGCACCGAAAAATATGCTGAAGTCATGATCCGGGAATTGCAGACAACCAACCCGGCAAAGCGGGTAATTATTGGCCATTCCTTTGGTTGCCGGGTGGCGCTCAGGATCGCCGCCCTTAACCCTGGGCTGGTCGATGGCCTGGTGTTGATCGCCGCCGCCGGGCTGCCCCGTAAAAAAAACTTAGGGGCAAAACTCAAGGGCCTTTTCATCCGTGCTATCGGCAAAGCGGCGCACATTTCTGACCGGGTTTTAGGAACCAGTTTGAAGGAAAATTTCCGCAATCGTTTTGGCAGCCGCGACTACAAAGCGGCCGGGGAATTGCGCGCAACCTTTGTCGCCACGGTGACCGAAAACCTAAGCGCCCTTGCCGGCGGGATTACCACCCCGGCGCTGCTTTTATTCGGCGCCGAGGATTTGGAAACCCCGGTTGAGATTGGACAGCGCTATGAAGCGATTTTATGCCACGGCAAATTGAAGATTTTAAACGGATTTGGCCACCTAAATATCTTGACCGATGGCGCTCACCAGTGTCAGCATAGCATCCTGACTTTCCTCGGGGAGCTTGAGGCAAAATGAATACGGAAATTATCGTTTTTGCTGGCATTAGTGGGTTCCTGTTCATGGCAGCCCTGTTGGCTTTTGTCTATTTCCGCGGCCTTTCTTTGATGCAATACCTGCAGCAGGAAGAATACGATAACGAACGCTTTCTCAAGTGGCTGTTCAGGGCCCGGGCGTTTGATAAAAAAGCCTCCCTGATCACCTTGCTTGCCTTTATCGTCTGGTCGTATTTCGGTGACCTCAATCCGCCGGTGATAAACCTCGGGTTTTATGGCTTGCTGTTGACCGCGCTGGTGGTTGGAATCAAGACCAGCCTGCCAAAGAAAAATTCTGCCAAAATACCCCTGGTCACCACCCCCCGGGTGCAGCGTATCCTTTATGTTTACCTTTTGCTGATGGGATTTTATTTCGCATCATTACTGCTCAGTTTTGCCGAAGGCAACATCATGGCGCTGATGATGGCATTTGTGGTTTTTTTCCAGTGGCCGCCGTTTTTCCTGGCGGCCTCGAATTTTGTCCTTAAACCGGTGGAAGAATTTATCAACCGGCGTTACCTGAAATCGGCCCGGGAAAAAATGAACGACCTGAACCCGATCATAATTGCCATTGCCGGCTCTTACGGCAAAACCTCGATCAAGAATATCCTCAGCCACATCCTCTCGAGCATGGCGCCGACCCTGGCAACCCCGGCCAGCGTCAACACTGAGATGGGGATTGTCCGTATTATTCGTGAAAATCTGACCGATAAATACCGGTATTTTGTGGTGGAAATGGGCGCTTACGGAGCCGGGTCGATCAAACGGCTGTGCCAGTTGACGCCGCCCCAGCTGGGCATTATTTCAAGCGTCGGGGTGGCCCATATGGAACGCTTCAAGTCG
>SMXR01000065.1 GCA_004356215.1 Alphaproteobacteria bacterium
CGTCCAATGCATCAAAGTCAACCGGGGTTTCAAGGCGGGCAAACACACCATAAAGCCGGGTCAGGCCTTCCATTTTCCCGTGGGGGATGGCAACGCCCTGGCCCATGCCGGTGGTGCCCAGCCGCTCTCGCTGTAAAAGAACCTCGCAGATTTGGCGTTCGTCGCCACCGGTCAGCTTGGCAGCAAAGGCAGACAACTCTTGCAGAGCCTGCTTTTTGCTGCTGACCTTTAATTTCGGAACGATGGCTCCGGGACCAGTTAAATCACTGACGGTTATCATTGGTTTGTTCTTACCCTAATGTGTTACCCGAAAATTCGGTACATCCCTTTAAAGGATTTCAACCTCTCTTGCTGAGTCGTGATGGTTTTTAATCTTTCGTTTGAACCTACGCAACTGCTTTTCTAATTTTTGTGCCGCATCTTCAAAAGAACCATAAATATCCATGCCATCGGCGTGGCTGTGGAGGCTAACCCCTGGAATAGGGTGCAGGCGGCATTCCACATGGAAAAAAGGGCCTTCTTTAGAGAGTGTAACAGCGGCATCAATGGAATTTTCAAAATATTTATCTGCGGTGGATTGTAGTCGTTCTAAAATATGAGAGTTGAGGGTTTGTCCTACTTTGATGTTCTTGCCACTGACCCTTATGTCCATTTTCTGGATCCTTTCCTGCCCTTACTACGGGCACCTCTAAAATCCGGTAACCCCATACTAATATGTAAACACAAAATTCTCAAATCAAAGAGAGCCGTTCTTTTAAATTTCTTTCTGGCGCCTTTCAAAACTCGAGGGAATCTTCAGCGACTCGCGGTATTTCATGACGGTGCGCCGGGAAATGGTTATCCCGTCAGCTTTTAAAAGTTTTGATATTTTTTCATCTGAAAGGGGGTTGGCTGCTTTTTCCCGGCCAATCAGTTCCTTGATTCGGTCCTTGACCGCCACACCCGAGGTGTGGGCCCCTTCCGCCGTTAATGACGCGGAAAAGAAATAACGCATTTTAAAAACCCCCCGCGGGCACGAAAGATACTTGTTCTGGACGACTCGGCTGATGGTGCTTTCATGCAAATCGGTTACCTTGGCGATTTCCCCGTAGGTAAAGGGCCGCATGTGGCGCACGCCGCTTTCAAAAAAATCCAGCTGGTGGTCAACCAAGGCTTGTGAAACCCTCAAAATCGTCTGGGCGCGCTGATCCAAAGCCCGTTTCAGCCACCCGGCCCGGGTTTGGCAGTCCCTCAGGTAGGCCGAGTCGTTTTTCTTCAAGGGTTTGTCCTTAAGCGCCAGCGAATATTTTTCGTTGATCAATAACCGCGGCAAGGCATCGTTGTTCAAATCTATACGCCAGGCCCCACGCTTGCCCTGGCGAACAAAAATATCAGGGATCAGAGTTTGCAGGGGATCGGAATCAGCAAATTGCAGCCCCGGTTTTGGGTCCAGTTTTCGGATGCTTTTTACCCGCGGGATAATTTCTTTTTCAGAGGTTTTGCAAACCTTGGCCAAGCCGGAAATATCATTCCTTGCAATCAGATCGAGGTGGTTAAGAACCTCAAGGGCGAGATCATCACAGCGGTCTTTGTCCTTTAATTGTAGCTTTAGGCATTCTTTCAGGTCGCGGGCAAAAATTCCTGCTGGCTCTAAATCCTGGAGCGACCTCAAAACCTCTTCGACCTCTTTTTCAGCACAGCCAAGCGCGGCGGCAACCTCCTTCAGGGGCGGGGCGATATAGCCCGCTTCATCAAGGCTTTCGGCCAAATAATTAGCGATCATCGCCGCTTTCGGGCCGAACATCAAAAGCGGAAGTTGATCATGAATATGATCATGAAAGGTCTCTTCCCTTTGAAAATTCGGTTCCAGGTTTTTGCCGCCATTAACCGAAGGTTGGGCATGAGCCTCATGAAAACCGCCGTTATAATCCTGGGTGTAATCCTGTCCCTCTGGAGTGTTTTCGGCGCCAGCATCGTTGGTGAAAACGCTGGTGTAAAGGTCGGCGTCGATCGGCTCGGGACCGCGAGGGTCTTCGCCTTCATCAGCCCCTTCTTCCCGGGGCGGGGCTGGTGTGCCTTCGTCGCTAAATTCTATCAAGGGATTGTTTTCAATCTCACCGGCTAAATACGACGCCAGGTCAACCTGATCAAACTGGAGAATCTTCAAAGACAACTGCAACTCAGGCGTCATAGTAAGACGCTGGGTTTGACGGTGTTCCAGTTTGGGGGCCTGAGCCATCCCTCTCCTTTCTTCAAGGCAACACTTCTGGCTGCCTTTTTAATATAGGGTAGAATTCATCATTTCAGAAGGGACCTCATTAGAAAAACCTAAAAAAGAAAGAAAAGAATAGAGATCAGTAACTTTTTACTTGGAGTCATCGGGCGGGTCAAAGCTGCCGGTGACGCGACTGCGCTCACCAGTGGTTGAATCAAATGGCAGGCCGTCAAATTTTGTCAGGCCAGTGATCAGGTCTATTTCCAGGCGCTGGGCAGTAATCACCGAACCCTCCCGGCGCAGGATAACATCGCCGCCGATCGTAATGGTGCGGCTTTTAACGTCATAGATGCCCCAATTACCCTCGGCACTTTCGGTGGGGGATTCCAACCGGATGTGGCCAATGGCATCGAGGCGAACCGCTGTCGGATTTTCCTCTCCGGGTTCATTTTCATAAAATACTCTTAAGGATTCGGTCATGAATTTCAAATCGCCCTGGGTGGCTACCACCGAGCCGATGAAAACGGCGTAATGTTCTTCATCATTTAATTCAAGCCGGTCCGCAACAAAATTTATCGGAGCTTCGGTATCATGGCCCTTCAGCGACGACTCGTCCTCGGCCAACGCCATTGGACCAGCGGCCAAAGCAAAAACCAGTCCCAAAAATAATTTTGTTAAAATGTTCAAAATCCGGCCTGCTCCCGAAATTCACTGTCTTGGCGGCTTGCGCCGCTTGTTATTATTAGATTGGATTATTTCCACAAAAAACAATACGGCCTTAAGAAATAACAGAAAAAACACGCGCGCTCAACCGTCAAAGCAGCCGCCGGCAATCACAAGATGTTGAATTCATTAAAAAAGTTAAGCAGGGACAGCGCCTAAACTACGCTCAGGAATGAGAAAAAATATCAGTGTTCTCCCAGCCAAGAAGATCCATTTCGGACCGTGCCGGCAAAAATGCAAACGACGCTTCAGCCAGATGGCCGCGGTCTTCGCGTTTCAAAAGCAGGTCGAGCTTTTCTTTCAGCTGGTGCAGGTAAAGAACATCACTGGCGGCGTATTCCAGTTGCGCCTGGTCATAGGTTTCAGCGCCCCAGTCGGAACATTGTTTGGTTTTTGAAATTTCAACCCCGAGCAAATCACGGCACAGGTCTTTCAGCCCGTGGCGGTCAATCGACGTGCGGCTTAGCTTTGAGGCAATCTTGGTGCAATAAACCGGGGTTGCCATCACCTCGAGATATTTCTGGATTACAGCCAGATCAAAGCGGGCAAAATGGAAAATTTTTGTGATTTTGGGATTGCCCAGGACTTTTTTCAGGTTGGGGGCTTTATAGGCATTTTTTTTCAAGCGCACCAAATGGGCATCGCCGTCGCCGGCCGAGAGCTGCACCAGACACAACCGGTCGCGGTGGGGATTGAGGCCCATGGTTTCGGTATCGACAGCAACCAGTTTGCCGAATTTAACGCCCTTGGGAAGGTCACCTTCGTGAAAATAAATCGCCATTTTAATCCTTTTTCGTCAATTGAGTGGTGCCCAGGAGAAGACTCGAACTTCCACGACCATACGGCCACTAGCACCTGAAGCTAGCGCGTCTACCAATTCCGCCACCTGGGCTAACTCAAGTTCGCTCTGGCTACTCATATGGCCCCCTTATGTCAAGTATATAGGTAAAGTAAGGGGCTTGAAAATCCTTATGTGCTAGAATATTCCGGTAGTGGTTAGGGAGCTTTTTTATGGCCAATGATCTGGTTACGATTTTCGGCGCCGCCGGGCAGCTTGGCCGGGCTTTTGTCGAGCGCCTGGCGGGCAAGGGTTACCGCATCCGTGCTGCCAGCCGCCACCCCGATGAAGCCTTGTTTTTAAAGCCCCTGGGGGATGTTGGTCAGGTGCAAACAACGTATGCAGATTTATCCAAACCGGACACGGTCACCCGCGCCGTAGCGGGAGCAAATATTGTGATCAATTGCGTTGGCATTCTTTCTGAAGGGCGGGGGGGTCAAAAATTCTCCAGCCTTCAGGCCGAAGGGCCGGGCATTATTGGCCGGGCCGCGAAAGCCGCGGGGGTCAAAACCCTCATCCATATTTCCGCCATCGGCGCCGCCGAAAATTCACCCGCCAAATATGCCCGCAGCAAGTGGGCGGGAGAAGTGGCGGTACAAAAAGCATTCCCGGGGGCGATTATTTTTCGTCCAAGTATAATTTTCGGGCCCGATGACAGTTTTTTCAACGCCTTCGCAAAAATGGCAAAAAACCCCTTTGCCCCGCTGCCCATTGTCGGACCAAAGGTAAAGTTTCAGCCGGTTTATGTGGAAGATATCGCTGCGGCGGTGGCACTGGCGGTCACCACACCCCAAAAACTGGCGGGCAAAATTTTCGAATTGGGCGGTCCCAGGGTTTATACCTTCCGGGAGCTTCTGGATTATATGCTGGACGTAATCAAAGTGAAAAAACTCATCCTGCCGCTGCCTTTTTTTATCGCCGGTATCATCGGCGGGGTTTTTCAGACCCTGGCCAGAATTTTACCCCTAACCCCGCCCTTGACCGCCGATCAGGTCAAGCTTTTGAAACGCGACAATGTGGTTGGGGCCAAGGCCAAGACCTTTGCCGACCTTGGTATCACCCCGACACCGCTGGAAGCGGTGGTCCCGGGCTATTTGGCCTACTTCCGCACGAAGGGTCAATTTTCCTGAGTTTTCAGAGCAGCCAGATAATAATCGCCACCCCGAACAGAACCCGGTAGACGGCAAAAATGGTCATATTGGCCCGCGCCAGCCAACGCATCAGGAAATGGATGGCACCAAGCGCGGTCAGAAAAGCAACAAAGGCGGCAAAAGCGGCCTGGGATAATTCCCCTTGCGCGCCGCCCTTTACCAACTCAAAGGTACTCCAGGCACCGGCAGCCAAGATCGTCGGGATCGACAGCAACAGTGAAAACCGGGCGGCATCAACCCGGCCAAAGCCGAGCATGCGGCCTGCGGTCATGGTGATGCCGGACCGCGACGTGCCCGGGATTAATGATAATACCTGGGCCAGCCCGATCAGGATAGCCGGGCGGTTTTTCAAATCATCAAAGCCTTTGGTCACCGCGCCTTTTTGATCGGCCCAGTACAATAACACTCCAAAACCGATGCTGGCAGCGGCAATAACATCAAGCCGCCGCAGAACATCGGCATAGCCCGAGACCGCCAGCAGGCCGCCTACGATTAAAACCGGCAGCGAGGCCAGCACCAGCAGGCGGAACAGGTTTGCTTGCTGCTGGCACCCTTTTTTCAGGCCAACGACCGCCAGGCCCCCGCAAGCAAGCGCGCCAACATCCCGCCTGAAATAAATCATCACCGCCAGAAGGGTGCCGACATGCACTGAAACATCCATCAGCTGTCCCTGGTCGGGAAAATTTGCGAAAGCCGGCAACACCGCCAGGTGCGCCGACGACGATATCGGCAGAAATTCAGTAATTCCCTGAAGAAGCGCAAGAATAAGCAGGTGCAGCAGCGACATGACTTTCCCACCCAGTAATTTTTAGGCCTCAGCGTTATAGCAGGCAAACCTGACTGATAAAAACGGAAACTATAAGGCAGCATTGATTGGAGAAACCCGCTTTGATTATAGAAGCTTTGGAAAACTTGGGCTAATATAATGGGATGTTGACGCTTTATCATCTTTGGCTGTCGCCGCCGTGCCGCCTGGT
The DNA here is from genome assembly GCA_004356215.1 of Alphaproteobacteria bacterium. Lineage (GTDB taxonomy): Bacteria > Pseudomonadota > Alphaproteobacteria > Sphingomonadales > SMXR01 > SMXR01. The sequence goes on from SMXR01000065.1 coordinate 5,884, forward strand.
TCGCCTGATTATGGAAGAAAAGGGACTGGAATACGACCTTAAGGCCGAAAAAATTTGGGAACGGCGGCCGGAGTTTTTAAAACTGAATGCGGCCGGGGAAGTGCCGGTTCTGGTGAACGGTAAAAACCACATAGCTGGCTTTACTGCTATTATTGAATTTCTTGAAGAAACCAACCCCACCCCACCATTGCTGCCGGGCGATGCCCACGCCCGCGCCGAAGTGCGGCGTTTGGTGGAATGGTTTTTATTTAAATTCAAGAAGGAAGTCTCGGACCCATTGTTGTCAGAAAAGGTTTTGAAAAAATACCTGAAGCTGGGTGTGCCCGATACCGATATCATTCGCGCCGGCCAAACCAACCTTGGCCATCACATGACATATCTTTCCCATTTAACCGGGGAAATGAACTATCTTGCCGGGGATGAATTTAGCCTGGCTGATCTGGCCGCTGCGGCGCACATCTCTACCGTCGATTATCTCGGGGAAATCAATTGGGCGGATTATCCGGATGTCCGTGCATGGTATGCCAAGGTAAAATCCCGAAAAAGCTTCCGGCCCCTGTTGAAAGACCATATTGCCGGAATGCCGCCGCCCGATCATTACACTTCGCTGGATTTTTAAGGACTGTCATGTCGCTGGAAAATCAAATCGCCGAGAAGGCCCGGGAGGTGGGTTTTGACGATATCGGATTTACCAGTGCCCAGCTCCTGTCAAAGGAAGTGGGTGAAAAGTTTACTGAATTTTTGGAAAACAATTGGCACGGCGACATGGCCTGGCTTGAGGAAAAAGTTGAGCGGCGAAAGGCGCCTTTAGTACTGTGGCCCGAAGTGAGGGGCATTATTCTTTTGGGCCAGAATTATTCTAGCGACGGTGACCCCCTGGAAAACCTTGAAAACCCATCGGTTGGGAATATTTCGATCTACGCCCGCGGGCGGGATTACCATGACCTGGTGAAAAAGCGCTTGAAGACCTTGGGCCGCTGGATCCACGCCGATCTGGATACCCCAATCAAGGTTTTTGTCGACACCGCGCCGGTCATGGAAAAACCCCTGGCGCAATTGGCCGGCTTGGGCTGGCAGGGCAAACATACCAATCTGGTTTCAAAAAAATTTGGCTCATGGATATTTCTCGGGGCAATTTTCACAACGCTGGAGTTTGTGACATCTCCGCCCTTTCAGGATGCCTGTGGAACCTGCCGTGCTTGTCTGGATATATGTCCGACCAATGCCTTTCCGGCCCCCTACAAGCTGGATGCCCGGCGCTGCATTTCCTATCTTACGATTGAACACAAAGGGCCCATCCCGATGGAATTTCGCAAGGCTATTGGCAACCGGATATACGGTTGTGATGATTGCCTGGCGGTCTGTCCGTGGAACAAATATGCCGCCCTTGCCCGGGACGCGGCTTATTTTGCCCGCGAGGATTTGAAGGCGCCGCCACTTTCTGATCTGCTCGGGCTGAACGATGCTGCCTTTCGCAGTCATTTCAGCAAATCTCCAATCAAGCGTACCGGCCGTGACAGGTTTATCCGCAACGTCCTGATCGCCGCAGGAAATTCTGGTAACAAATTATTGCTGGGACAAATCAAAACCCTTTTGGCAGACCCCTCCCCACTGGTGCGCGGCGCTGCGGTCTGGGCTTTTCGTGAACTGGCCGAAGAAAAAGAAATAGGCACCGCCAAGGCGGCCGGTCTAATGGATAGCGATGCCGGTGTCCGTGCTGAATGGCGCTAGGCTAATCCTCTTCCTCACCGGCAACCGGTTCCGGATTAAATTCCTCAACGTTAACATCCATCACCTCTATGTTGCGGCGCACCGCCGCGGCCGTGACCGAATCGGGATAAAGTCTCAGGTATTCCAGCCAATCCGCCCGGGCACCATTTTTATCCCCGACCTCGCGCCGCAGGTTTCCCCGTTCAAGCAGGGCTTCACGGTTTTGCGGCTCAAGGCTGAAAGCATATTCCAGTTCACTATTTGCATCGCTATACTGTTCCAGCCCCCGGTACGCGCTGGCCTTGAGCGCATGTAGCCAAGCGTTTTCGCCAAGCATATTTTCGGCCAGGTTTAAATCATTCAACGCCTCTTGATATTCTCCGGTGCCCGCCTGGGACGTCGCGCGGTCAATCAAAAGCTCGGCAAAGGTATCACTCAGCGGGTCCACCTCGGCCATGGCAAGGGTGAACACCTCGGTGGCCTTGTTGGGGAATTCGGCCAACAGCCAGGCATTTCCCGCCTGGGCATAGATTTCTGCCAGCAGGTCGCGGTCGAGCGAGAGGCCTTCATCGGCAAATGGCCAGCCGATGCCGTGCGCCAAATCACTGGCCATAATTTCAAGTTCAACCGCGGCCTCGGCATAGCGCCCAAGGGAAGCCAGTGACAGCGCCACGCAATGCTGGGCCGGAAGGCCACCCCCGGTATCGCGCCAGGTCATGGCATTGGTATGGGCAATTTCCGGGTCAGCTTCGCTCTCGGCTATGCAGTCCTGATATTCCTGCTTTTCCTGTTCAAAGGCACTCGGGTCTTGCGCGAATGCGGAAGGAGCTATCAGAAAAAGAAAAACACCAAAGGTAGCGAGAAAGGTAAACTTAAAAGGAGGCATATTTTTAATTCCTGGGTTGTGGGGGTGGCAGATCATGCAGATCATAATGCCTGATGTTTTATAATCGCAACCACATCTTCTAAATGCTCGCGCAAGATTTTCAAATGGTCTTCGCTGGATAGGCTGTGACCGGCCCCCTCGATAAGAGTGAGGCTGGCATCTGGGCTTATCAGCCGATCAATAATTTCTTCCGAAAGCCAATGCGGGACATCGCTATCGGCCAAGCCATGGATCAGGCGCACGGGGCAGTCAAGCCGGATCGGTTTATCCAGCAGCAAATGTTTGCGGCCATCATCAAACAGGGCCTTGGTGAAAATGTAAGGGTCGTCGCCATAGTCCGAGGGCACGTGGATTTCACCATTTTTTTCCAATTCCTCTTTTTGGCGCTTGGTCAGGTCCGGCCATAACAACCGTTCGGTAAAATCGGGGGCGGCCGCCAGGCCAATCAGGCCTTTTACCCTAACCGGCCGGGCCATTGCCGCCAACAGCGCCTGCCAGCCGCCCATAGAGCTGCCGATCACCACTAATGGGCCTTCGGTCACCTGGTCGATAATCTTGAGCGTATCCTGGTGCCAGGACCCGATGGTGCCCTCTTTGAATGTTCCGCCAGACCTGCCATGCCCGGTATAATCAAAGCGGACATAACCCCAGCCTTCCTCGCGGCAAAGGTTTTCCAGAAAAAGTGCTTTGGTGCCGGCCATATCGGACATTAACCCGGCCATAAAAACCACGGTTGGCGGGCCGCCCCCGGTTTTGAAATAGGCGAGGCGTCCATTGGGGTGATGTTCCAGGTATGATGGTTCTTTTTCGGTCATGGCGTTTCTAAATGCAGGCCCTGCATTAAAAGGTTTAACCGGGCAAAACGGCTGCTGCAACCGGGGAAAAACAAATTCCTTTTTAAAGCCCGGCGCGGCTTGACAGGGCTTGGTTTCGCCTTTACTTCCCGCTTATGAGGAAAAAACATGACTGCCAGTAAGAAGACGACCAAAAAACCTTCCAAAGGCGTTAAAATTACCCTGCCCGATGGCAGCGTAAAAGCCTTTGATGC
>SMXR01000066.1 GCA_004356215.1 Alphaproteobacteria bacterium
GCATGATCGCGGACGGGCGCATAACGCTTAAAGACAAACCCGTGACCAGCCCAGCTACTTTCATTGCCGGCACCGAGGAAATTAAGGTTGATGGCAAAGCCATTGCCAGAAGCGAAAAAACCAGGCTCTGGATGTACCACAAGCCTAAGGGCCTGGTGACAACCCACAATGATCCCGGCGGGCGGCCAACGGTTTTTGAAAACCTGCCCAAGGATATCCCACGGGTTATTTCAGTGGGGCGACTGGATATCAATACTGAAGGGGTGTTGTTGCTAACCAACGATGGCGGTTTGGCAAGGTTTCTGGAACTCCCATCAAGCGGTATCAAAAGAAAATACCGGGTGCGCGTTCATGGAATTGTTAAAGAAGAAGACCTGAAAAAGCTGGCGGATGGGGTGACGGTTGGTGGGATAAATTATGGCCAGATCATTGCTAAACTTGAAAAGGTTCAGGGCAGCAATGCTTGGATTGTCATGGTTTTAACCGAGGGGAAAAACCGCGAAATAAAAAATGTATTGGGCCATTTAGGCCTTCGGGTTACGCGCCTTATTCGAACGCAATTTGGGCCTTTTTCCTTAAGAAAATCAAAACCAAATGAAATTATAGAAATATCCAGTAAGCAAATTCAAAAACTGTGGAGCCCGTAGCCTATGCGAATCATTGCTGGCGAATTCAGGGGAAGACACTTGTTGGCGCCCAAGGATAAAACCATCCGGCCGACCACCGACCGATTGCGTGAAAGCATCTTTAATGCTCTGACAAGCCAATTGGGCACCTTTGAGGGCCTTCAGGTTGCCGATATTTTCGCTGGCACCGGGGCGTTTGCCCTGGAAAGTCTGTCGCGCGGGGCATCGCGGGCCATTCTGGTGGAAAAACATTTTGAATCGCTTAAATTACTGCGACAAAATATTGCCCTGCTTGGGGTTGAGAAGAAAGCAGAAATTATAACTGCAGACGCCCGCAACCTGCCCCGGAGAGGGGGCGGTTTTGATTTGATTTTCATGGATCCACCGTATGGCCAGGGTCTGGCCTTGCCGACTTTAGACAGTTTGCTGGCCAGTGGCTGGGTCGTTCCAGCCACGCTGGTTGTGGTGGAACGGGCGAGAAAAGATATCTTTGAGTTGCCGGGAAGTCTTGAAGAAATAAAATCGATCAAACAGGGAAAGCGTGTGGCGCAGTTTTTAACTGTAAAAGCCTGAGCCTTACCGCCGGCCAAAAAGCCGTTCAATGTCTGATAGTTTCAATTCCACGTAGGTTGGCCGACCATGATTGCATTGGCCCGAATGGGGGGTGGATTCCATTTCTCGCAACAGTGCATTCATTTCATCGCGGTTTAGGCGGCGACCCGCCCGGACACTGCCGTGACAGGCCATGGTGGAACAGACATCCTGTAGTTTTTCTTTCAGGCTAAGGTTTTCATCCATGGCTTCCAGGTCATCGGAAATGTCCTGAATCAAGCCCTTGATATCAACCTCACCCAAAAGCGCCGGGGTTTCACGGACGACAACAGCGCCCTCGCCAAAGGGCTCGATTACCAACCCGAGTTCCGCCAACTCTTCGGCCCGATTAATCAATTTTTCGACAGCAGGGCCGTCCAATTCAACCACTTCCGGGATCAAAAGGCCCTGGCGTTCAGCGCCGTGCTGGGCCAACATTTTTTTCATTTTTTCATAAACCAGGCGCTCATGGGCAGCGTGTTGATCAACCACAACAAGGCCATCTTGGGTTTGCGCGACAATATAGGTTTCATGCAGCTGGGCGCGAGCGGCGCCTAGGGGAAATTTTTGTAAATTCTGGTCGCCTTCGGACTCTTCAACCCGCCCTGCCGGGGTCAGATAATCCTCTGCCCCAGAGCCGCTGGAGAATAGGGGTTCTTGCAGGCCGGAAAGCCTGGGTGGAATTGCTTTTTGCCCTTCACCCGACCCCGGTGGATAAAACCTTGGTTGGCTTTTTTCCAAAACCTGGTCAGCAACGGTGGTGGAGGCCTTGTGACCAGCGGTCTCAAGGGCGTGACGAAGCGAAGACACAATTAACCCGCGGACCAACGCGGCATCGCGAAACCGCACTTCGGCCTTTGTCGGGTGTACATTAACATCCAAAAAACCATCAGGGACTTCTAGAAACAACGCCAAAACCGGATGGCGATTGCGCGCTAGATAATCCATATAGGCGCCGCGCACCGCCCCCAGCAACAAACGATCCTGGACCGGGCGGCCATTAACAAAAAGAAACTGGTGCTGGGCATTGCCGCGATTAAATGTCGGCACCCCGGCAAAACCCTGCATCACGTGCCCTTCCCTATCTGCCCGGACAGTGACTGCGTTCTTGATAAAATCTTCTCCGAGGATGGCGCCCAAACGCTGCAAAAGTATATCAACCCCATCGCCTTTAAGGGCATTAACCTGAAAAAGCGTGCGGCCTTCGCTTTTAAGAGTGAAGCCAATCTTAGGGAACGCCATTGCCAGGCGCTTTAAGGCGGCCTGGGTGCGGCCCACTTCGGTGCGATCGGTTTTTAGGAATTTTAGCCGTGCCGGTATCGAATAAAAAAGATCCCGAACCTCTACCCTGGTGCCGACCCCAAGCGAAGCCGGTTTGGGTTCGGGTAATTTTCCAGCCACAACCCGGATGGTCCATGCCTCTTCCCCGGCTTTGTCCCGGCTGGTGATTTGAAACCGGCTGACCGAGGCAATTGAAGGCAAGGCCTCGCCCCGAAATCCCAAGGTAGAAATGTGGTCAAGAGTGTCCCCTAGTAATTTTGAGGTGGCATGGCGTTCCAGACTTAAAACCAAATCTTCGCGGGGCATGCCCGAGCCATTATCTGTGACAATAATGGAGGATTTGCCGCCCGCCTCTATTTCGATATCAATCTGGGTGGCGCCAGCGTCAATGGCGTTTTCAACCAGCTCTTTCACAACATTGGCAGGGCGTTCAATTACTTCACCAGCGGCAATCTGGTTTACCAGCTTTTCCGGAAGTTTTTTGATTGCCACAGCGTTTGCTCCACCTCAATACCAAGAGTCTTGGAAGATAACATAAATGGGAATTTTGGCTACGCCCTTTTTAGGTGGGAAATTTAGCCTTCGCTGTCCTCTTCTTCGGAACTGAAATGGTCTATGGTTGAACCATCTGGCCCACCCTCACGCTCTTCAATAGTAACGATATCTTCAAGCAATGTTCCTTTTTCAACCACCTCGGTTCCATCACTAACGTTTGAGCGAATATCCGCCAGAGCTTGGGCTTCGATAGAGCGCAGAAGAGCTTGTTCCGCAGCTGAAACCTGGGGGGTAACATCCGGGTTATCCGGGAAAAGAGCCCGCAGGGTTTCAACCGATGAGGCTAAATTCTGGGGTCTTGCCTCACCGGGCTCAGGCGGCGTCAGGGTATATTCCGGGGGTATTATCAGGGGCGGTCTGGTGACTACGGCGAATTCATCCGGTGAATTTTTTTCCATCCCGGATATTGTTCTGAGAGTTCCACAGGCCCCTAAAGCGAGCAGGGGGATAAGGAAAAAAATTGAAATTACCGTTCTGATTCTGCCAATCATTATGTGTCCTCAGGTGAAAATCCGGGGTCGCTCATTTGGAGTGCCCTTATGTATTCTTTTTTTGTGACAAGAGCAAGGCATCCCATAAAAGAAGAATTACCCCAACTGTAATAGCCGCATCAGCAATATTAAAAATATAAAAAGACCAGTCGCCGATGAAAAAATGTAAAAAATCTGCGACTGCGGCATACTCCAACCGGTCCCAAATATTCCCAACCGCCCCGCCAAGAATAAGACCCAAACCAATATTGAGAATTTTCTCCTTTGCGCGAAAAAGCCAAACACCAATAAAGATCGAAATTGCCACGGTCAAAGCAATCAAAAAATAACGTCCGCCATCACCATCAACCTGAAACATGCCAAGGGAAATACCGCGGTTCCAGACCAGCGTCAGGTCTAAAAAAGGCAGGAGATCTACTGGACTTTTATGGGCCAGATCATAAACATCTACCACCCACCACTTACTTAAGCGGTCAGCCACAAAAACCGAGCCGGCAAGGATAAAGCCAAAATGTTTTATCATGAATCATCCTCATTGACGGGAAGGCCTGCGACAACACCAGAACAACGGTTGCAAATATCTTTTTCCGGGTCATTCTCAATGACCTCTGGCAAAACCCTCCAGCACCGGGCACATTTGCCGCCCCTGGCTTTCAGTGTTTCAACCCCAACGTTGGGGATATCTTCCAGCTTAAAGGCTTTAGCGGGGGCTTTTTTATTAAGGATTTCAGCCCCCGAAGTGATGGCAATTTCAGCAAAATCAATCCCGGTCAACGCGGCTTCAAAAGCAGGGTCTTTTAAATAAACCCGGATGCTGGCTTCAAGGCTGGAGCCAATGGTCTTTTGCTGGCGATCAAGCTCAAGCGCGCCGGTGGCCACCCGCCGGATTCTTCGGATAATCCGCCAGCGGTCAGCTAATTCCTGGTTTTGCCAGGTTTTGGGAATATCGGGAAATTGGCGCATATGAATACTATCACTATCAGGATAGCGGGTTTGCCAAACTTCTTCAGCGGTGAAAACAAGGAACGGGGCAAACCAGGCGGTTAAACAATCAAACAGGTGGTTAAGAACGCTTCTGGCAGCGCGACGGCGCTTGGAATTTTTTGCATCACAATAAAAACTATCCTTGCGGATATCAAAATAGAATGACGAAAGATCCAGAATGCAGAAATTATAAAGTGCCTGAAAGATTGTATTAAAGTCATAATCCAGGACTTTTTGCCGGATCAGAATATCAAGCTCTGCCAGCTGGTTTAAAACCCAGCGCTCAAGCTCTGGCATTTCTTCTATCTGCAATGTTTCAGCCTGATCAAAATCGTTAAGATTTCCTAAAAGAAAACGGAAGGTGTTCCTGATTTTCCGATAAGAATCCACTTGGCCCTGGAGAATTTGCTGGCCGATCCGGACATCTTCAAAATAATCGGTCGAAACCACCCAGAGACGCAAAATATCAGCACCATACTGGTCCATTATTTTTTGCGGTGCGACCCCGGTGCCTGCTGATTTAGACATTTTGCGGCCCTCACTGTCGAGCACAAAACCATGGGTCATCACTTCCTTGTAGGGCGCTTCACCCCGGGTTGCACAGGATTCGATCAAGCTTGACTGAAACCAGCCCCGGTGCTGATCGGTGCCCTCTATATAAAGGTCGGCCTTTTGCCCCAAGTCCTTGCGGACTTCAGTGACAAAAGCATGAGTTGACCCGGAATCAAACCAGACATCCAGAATATCGGTGCATTGCTCGTAATCATCAATTTTGTATTTTTCGCCCAAAAAGTCTTGAGGGTCATTGATAAACCAGGCATCAGCGCCTTTGGCTTTCACTCCGGCAAGGATTCTTTCATTGACCCCGTCATCGTTCAGAATTTCACCGGTTTTTTTATTGGTAAAAACGGTGATGGGGACCCCCCAGGCACGCTGGCGGGAGATCACCCAATCAGGTTTGCTTTCGACCATTGCCTTGATGCGGTTTTTGCTTCGTTCCGGCACCCAGCGAACATCTTCGATAGCTGCTAGCGCCTTATCCTTCAGGCCATCTTTCGACATGCTGATGAACCATTGCGGGGTATTGCGGAAAATAAGCGGCGCCTTCGAGCGCCAGGAATGGGGATAGCTGTGGGTTAATTTTCCGCTGTGAATTAATGCACCCGCCTCAGCCAACAGATCACAGACTTTATCAGCGACCTTATAAACATGTTCGCCGGCAACCAGCGGAACCTGGTCATAAAAACGGCCATCACCTGCAACGGTTAAAGGAATGTCCTTATAACCGGCCTTGAGCCAGGCTTCAAAATCTTCAGCGCCGTGTCCGGGGGCGGTATGGACAAACCCTGTCCCCTGTTCGGTTGTGACGTGGCCGGCCGGAAATAGCGGCACATCAAAATCATACCCTTTCCCACGCCATGGGTGAGCACAAATGGTTCCTTGAAGATCAGAACTATAAAGAGGATCGTCCTTTACTAAATCTATGAATTCTTCAACTCCAACATCTAGAGCAAATTGTTCTAATAATTCGGTGGCAACAACAAAAGTTTCATTTACTTTTGCTAGTGACCATTCAGCTACCTTTTTAACATCAATAATTGAATACCTAATATCCCTGCCGTAGGAAATTCCCCTATTACCGGGGATTGTCCAAGGGGTTGTCGTCCAAATTATTATACTGTCGCCGGATTTAAGGAGATTGTGGGTGTATTTTATTATTGGAAAACGGACCCAAATCTGTGTCGATGTGTGATCGTGGTATTCGACTTCCGCCTCGGCCAGTGCGGTTTTTTCAACCGGCGACCACATCACCGGTTTTGACCCCTGATAAAGGCTGCCCGCTTTGGCAAATTTCAAAAGCTCGTTAACAATCAGGGCCTCGGCCTCGAAAGCCATAGTTGTGTAGGGATTGTCCCAGTCACCCAAAATGCCCAGGCGCTTGAATTGTTCTTTTTGTACCTCAATCCAGTGGGCAGCAAAATCACGGCATTCCTGGCGAAATTCCTGCGCCGGGATCTCGTCTTTGTTTTTGCCTTTTTTTCGGTATTTTTCTTCGATCTTCCATTCAATCGGCAGACCATGACAATCCCAACCGGGAACGTAAGGAGCATCATAGCCGGTCATCTGGCGGGACCGGACAATAACATCTTTCAAAACCTTGTTCATGACATGGCCAATGTGGATATCACCATTGGCATATGGCGGGCCATCATGAAGAATGTACTTTTCCCGCCCCTTAGAGGATTTGCGCAAAGCCTTATAGAGGTTTTGTTTTTCCCAGACAGCCTGTTGTTTCGGCTCTCGGTTAGGCAAATTGCCTTTCATCGGAAAATCCGTTTTGGGAAGAAAAATGGTATGTCGGTAATCATTGGACATACGAATGTCTGGCTCCTGGTATAAATCTTTTAAAACTTGGGGTTTTCCCCGTTTTCGGGTGTGCTTGTAACAAGCACATCTTCCCCTGTCGAGGGGAAACACTCGCTTTAGGAAACCGGTTTTGGATGCTCCTTAAGATAATTTTCCAGTGTTGGGGGACTGAGCCGGTTATGGGCATTTTCAGGGTCGTTTAAAAGAATCTGGGACGATTTACAATCACGGGCTATTTGGGCCTTCAGGGCCTCAAGATTTTCAAATTCCTGCTCTGGCCGGATCCCGCCGATAAAATGCAGGCGGATATGGCGGCCATAATGCTCGCCATCAAAATCAAACAGGTGAGCCTCCAATATAAGCTTTTCTTCACCAAAGGTTGGCCGTACTCCGATGTTGGCGACGCCGTCAATCAAGGCATCTCCGGCACCCTCAACCATTGCGCGGACGGCATAAACACCGTACCCGGGCACAATAGAATCCTGAATTTCGATATTAGCAGTGGGAAAACCAATTTTCCGACCCCTTTTTTCACCGTCCATTATTTTGCCGTTAATGGTCCACCAATGTCCCAGGAAAGCGGCCGCCTTTCGCGGCTTCCGGTCTTTAAGAGCAGCCCGGACCAGGGTTGATGAATAGGGCTGGCCCGCAGCGCCTTCGATGCCGATCGGGACCGGTGGAATTTCAATAACACCAAAATTAAATTTTTCACCAAGCTCCTTTAAAACACCTACATCGCCGGCGCGGCCTTTGCCAAAACGGTAATCATAGCCCACCACAACATGGGAAATGTCTAGCCCATTTTTTAAAATATTTCCGGCAAAAGTTTCCGGGGCCTGGTTGGAAAGTGCCGCATCAAAATGAAGCACCACTGCAATATCAACCCCAAATGTCTCCAATAAGGCCAGCCGCTCGCGAAAGGGGGTCAGTCGGAACGGCTCAGCATCAGGATTAAAAAAAGACCGCGGGTGGGGTTCGGTCATGATGACCATCAATGGTTTTTTTAACTTTCGGGCTAAACGCCCGGCCTCACCGACAACAACCTGATGGCCCCGGTGAAACCCGTCAAAGTTTCCAAGAACCCCAACGGCACCCTTCCCAGCCCTGGGAATGTCATCAATATGGCGAATTATTTCCATTTCAACCGTCTCATAATCGCGTCCGGGCGTACATTCAACCTGTTCATCAAGGCTTCAAAATCCTTATCGCCAATTTGCATATGACCATGAAGGCCCTCTGTGACCAAAATTGTTTTTATGCCAACTTTTGAAGCCCCCGCGATATCGGTTTCCAGATTGTCACCAATTGCCAAAAGGTCTGCTGGTTTGATGATCCTCCCGGTTTTCTTTTTGATAGCATCAAAACAGCTATCGTAGGCTATCTTTTTTGGCTTTCCAAGCCAGACCACCCTGCCACCAAGGCGTTGATAAAATTCCGCCAGCGCACCGGCACAAAGAAACCGTTTGCCGCCAATATCCACTTCGCGGTCAGGATTGGCACAAATTAAGGGCATATCCCGCCCCATCGCTTCCCTTAAAAGGGTTTCATAAAGGGCTGTATCAAGCGGGCGATCTTCAAAAAACCCGGTGCACAAAATGTAATCAGCGGCGCCTAAGGCTTGCTCTTCAGGATTGGCAAGGCCGTCAAAGGTCGCCCGGTCACGCGTTGGCCCAAGGTGGAAAAAGCTCTTTCCTCTCGCCTCTTTCGTTAAAAAATTCCGCGCCAAATCTCCTGAGGTTACAATTACATCATAGGCGTCAACGGGAACTCCAAGGCTAGTAATTTGACGGGTAACCGCCCCTGAGGGTCGCGGGGAATTGGAAAGCAACAAGATAAATTTACCCTCTTTTTTAAGCCCAATGAGGGCTTGGATGGCTTCCGGGAAGGCTTGTTTACCATCATGAATAACGCCCCATAAATCACACAAAACCCCCTTGAAACCTAAGGCAAATTTTTTCAGTGATTTAATTTCTTCCATGCGTGGCGTATTTCCTTTGTAAGAACAAAGAGGTACGCCATTGAACAAAAATTTCAAGAAAAGGTTTTGATAAAAAGAAAGTTTTTAAAAAGACCTTGATGTAAATTTTTGCTGGTCGTTTAATAATGGAGCCTAAGCTGGGTTGGAAAATATCCTGGGATTTGAGGACTAAAAGGAGAGGTTAAATGTCGGGAACATTTAAGAAGGGTTTGATTGCCCTGGTGGTTTTGGTGGCTGGTGTTTTTTTGCTGGTGATGTTTTACGGAAGTTCAATTATCAGTTCTTCGGTTGAAAAATATGGGCCAGATTATACCAAAACGTCAGTCACACTTGACGATGTCAGCTTTTCACCGGTTGGGGGCAAAGTCGGTCTTTCCGGTTTGACAGTGGGCAGTCCCGCAGGTTTTGACGCTGAAAAAATATTCAGCTTATCAGATGTTATGGTTACGCTGGATTCGGGATCCTTGTTTTCGGATGTGGTCCAGATTCAGGAAGTGCGGATTACTGATCCTGAACTGGTGGTTGAATATAAAGATGGAAAACTGAATTTTAACGCCCTAATGGAAAATCTTGAAGAATACGTCCCGGATGATCCAGAATCCTCCGAAACCAACGTTGCCATAGAAAATTTTTATATCACCGGCGGCAAAGTAACAGTCATAGGCCTGCCCCTGAGTGAAGATGGAAGCTCGATTGTGCTTCCGGATTTACATATTGAAGGTATCGGATGGGTAGATGGGCAACCACAAGGGACCACTTTTGCCAAAGCCACCGGGGTAGTAATGTCAGCAGTGACCTCAAACGTTACCAAAGTTATTGCCCAAAATAACATTTTAGACTTGCTGGGTGGAAAAAAGTCCATAAAAGACAAAATCAAGGGTTTTTTTGGTGGCGGTGATAATGATGCCGAGGAGGGTGAAAATTAAACATAGGAAGGAAATTATGTGACACTTGAAGAAACAACGGCACAAGTTCAGGCTCTTTTTGCCAAGGCGGAAGGCTTTTCAGATACCCTAACCTTTGATTTTGGTAGCGATGGTATAATTTCGGTAGACGGGACACAATCGCCCCCGGCTGTTTCAAATCAGGATATTGGTAGCGATTGTACAATTTCTATTTCATTGGATGATTTCTTCAATATTTTAGACGGCTCACTTGATCCGCAAATGGCCTTTATGTCGGGGAAACTTTCGGTTGACGGTAATATGGGCATTGCCATGAACCTTTCTAGTGTTTTAAAGAATTAAACCCTTACAAAAAATTATTTAAAGGCAGCCCCCATGTCCACATCACCCTCCTCAAAAAAATCTTATATTGATGCTGTAATTTATGGTGTCATCGTTTTGAGTGTTTTGGCGGTTGGTGGGGGTTTTTTGCTGATCTTTTTTTCTGATCAATTGCATTTAGAAAAAGTTTTTGGGTCGGGTGAACTTGAGACGGTAAACTTTGAAACACTGGCGATTGAACCTGGGGAAAACCATTTTCTCTCTTGTCCAGAGGATTACTGCCTTTCTGCCACCCCCGATGAAATGACCCAAGTTTACCCGGTTACAGTCGTTGCCCTCAGGAACAGGCTGTTAGAATTCATTGATGGCCAACTCAGAGTTGACCTAAAGACTATGGATATTCCCAATTTACAGTTTGAATTTTTGGCATATCAGGGAACAAAACCATTTCCTGACGTCGTGACCGTGCAACTTTATGATCTGGGGGGCAATCGGTCCAGTCTTGCGATTTATAGTCGGACATTAAAAGGGGATGATGATGTGGGCGCTAACAGGGCCCGGGTGATGCGCTGGTTAAGGGCGCTTGAAATGAGATAAAAAACCCGCAATTTTTCAAGTGCGGAGTCTTTAATTCCTGGAGGTATCTTGTAGGTATTCTTGAATTTAACATTAAGTTTTTCTAGGACTAGCTTTTTACTTCTTTCTTTGGGTTTTCCCAATCATTAATTAGGTCTTCAAGAAGTCTCCTTTTTATTGCTGTAATTATTTTTTAAATTTGTAACAATTGCCGATGTGCCTTAACCGGACTGGCCATGACCAGCGAAATGGTTTAAAGAGATTTCACAGAATTATTATGAACAATTTAATGAAATGAGGATTTCACTATGAAGGTCTTAGCGACCCTGTTTTTTGCCGTATTTGCCTTGGCTTTTTTGGCCGGCCAATCTCCGGCAAATGCCAAGGATTGCGGAGTGCCACCGGCCAATTCCCCCTTTATTCCTGATGGCCTGACCGCTACCAACGACGATATTGGTGTCGCAATCCGGGCGGTCCAGGATTACGGCCTAAAGGTGCAGACCTATATCAACTGCCTGCAGATCAACAAGGATGCATTTTTTCTGAATATGAATGAGGAACAGCGTGAACGCTGGTCTGAGGACTTTAATGCCCTTGCCGACAAATTGACAGATGTTGAAACTTCCCTCAACGACCAGATCCGTATCTATAACAACCGGTCCTAAAGCACCCGGATTCGGGGTTGGTGATTTCTCCCGAGCGCCAGATCCGTTATCGCCCCGCCAGGGCATCGAGCCAGTCTGGGCTTTTTTCCTTTTTGTGATAGGGTTCAAAGAAAAAAGAGGAGAAAACCATGGTTCAATCCCGTATACGTGAAATCAGAAAAGAAAAAAACCTGACCCTTCAGGACGTTGCTGACCGTGCCGGAACCACGGCCCAGACCATCGGGCGCCTGGAAACCGGGATGCGCACACTTTCCTTAAAATGGGTCAACCGTATAGCGGATGCCCTTGAGGTAGAGTCTGCCACGCTGTTGTCCCTGCCAGAACAAGGAGATATTGAAATTTCCAGTGAAATCGGTGGAAAAGGCGGGGTTGCCAAAAAAAGTTATGGGACGGTTTCGTTGCGCCTCCTCGGCAAGCAGCCGATCGCCCTGAAAATAAAGGCCAACATGGGTGAATACCGCGCAGGTGATTCTATTATTTGTGAGAAGCATGGCGCAAATAAACCGAAAAACGCGATCGGTAAAGACTGCCTAATTGAGTTGAGAAATGGCGACCGCACCTTTGCCAAGCTGGCCAACGGCAGCAAACCTGGCACCTATACATTAATTCCAATAGGCAATTCAGGGGTTTTGCTTGAAAATTGTCAAATTGCTTTTGCCGCCCCGGTTGTAACCCTGGTGCGAAACTTCGATTTTTAACGTCTGCTATAGCCATTAATTATGCCTGATTTTCCCATTCCCCCTTTTGTTTTGCTTGATGACAGCAGATCCAGAGACAGAGTCGATGCCGGCCTTTTATTTCAAAACCCAGTGGAGATTCTTGAATGTATTAACCTTGACCAAGTGCCTGATGTTCTTGCAAAATTAGGGGACGCGCAAAAGAAGGGATTTTACCTGGCTGGGTGGATTTCCTATGAATGCGGGCTGGGGCTACACCCGACCTTGAATAAACCTGATATCCCAACCAGCATAGAGCCTTTAATATGGATGGGGGTTTTTAATACACCGAAACGCCTAAGCTCAGAAAATCTCGAAACCTTGTTTCACCCCTTCGGGAAATTAGAAAACACATCTGGGTTCTCTGCCTCCCCCGACGCTAATGAAACCGATGCTGAATTTGCCACTGCCTTCACAAAAATTATGGATTATATTTCAGCCGGGGACATCTATCAGGTGAACCATACCTTTCGTCTGAACCTTGAAGCCCATGGCCTAATCGCCGCCCTTTATTCACGCTTAAGAAAAGCCCAACCTGTTGCCTTCGGCAGTTTAATTGATACTGGGACATGGAATGTTCTTTCAGCCTCTCCCGAGCTTTTCATCTGCCGGAAGGGAGACAAGTTAATGTCCCGGCCAATGAAAGGAACTGCCAGGTCGGGAAAAACCTGGCAGGAAATTCAGAAAAATATGGCGGCTCTTAAGTGCGACGAAAAAAACCGTGCGGAAAATCTCATGATTACGGATTTAATTCGTAACGATTTTAGCCGGGTTTGTGAGCCGGGGAGCGTTGTCGTGAGTAAATTGTTTGAAGTGGAACGTTTTTCGCAAATTTTACAAATGTCATCAGAGGTTGTTGGAACACTTAAACCAAAAATTGCCTTTTCAGATATTTTTGAAAACCTTTTCCCTTGTGGGTCTATTACCGGGGCTCCAAAAATTCGTGCCATGGAAATTATTCAGGAAACCGAAAAAGAACCTCGAGGGCTTTATACCGGCGCACTAGGGTATATCGCGCCTAGTGGAGATTTCACCTTGAGTGTTCCCATCAGAACCGTTCTTTTGGACAAATTAGGTAAAGGGCACATGGCAGTGGGCAGCGGCATAGTCGCCAACAGCACCCTAAAAGATGAATATGATGAATGTTTGCTTAAAAGCCACTTTATATATAACGCCCCACAAAATTTTGCTTTGATCGAGACTATGCTGTGGACCCCAAATCGGGGGTTTTCTGACCTAAAAAAGCATTTGGATCGTCTTTTTAATTCTGCGCGCTACTTTGAGTTTCCGTGTCCCATCGAAACAATTAAAAAAGAGCTGATAAAATTAGAGAGTTCTTTTGACCACTCAACCCCACAAAGGGTCCGGCTTACTTTGAGTAAGGAAGGGAAAACATGTTTGCAACACTGGTCTTTTACACCTTCGAACAACAATAACCCGGTGATGGTAACTCTTGCCAGCGAAAGGGTCGACAGAAATGATCTGTTTCTATTTCATAAAACGACCCACCGTCCTCTTTACGACCAAGCTTTTAAAACAGCTAAAGGAAACGACTCCAATGAAATTTACGATATGATTTTTCAAAACAAACAAGGAGAAATTACCGAAGGCACATTTAACTCTGTTTTTGTTGAAAAAGATCAGCGCCCTCTTTTGACTCCCCCCCTTAAGGCAGGACTTTTGCCAGGCATTTTAAGAGGAAAATTGCTTGATTCCGGTCGGGCGCGAGAAACTTCTTTAACAATTAATGACCTCGTAAAAGCCAAAAATATTTACCTGGGAAACTCTGTCAGAGGGTTGGTCAAGACTAGACTTTTAATTTAATTTTTTTAGGCCAACATACAAATTTTATACTAATCCATTGTTTTTAAAAAGTAATTTCCATCTTTTTAATTTCGCCCTCCTTAATTAAATAAATGAGCTTAGTTTTTCCTGTTAGATTGAGTTATTTTATTTCATCCTAGGTTCATAAAACAAATGTTAATTGTGAATAGCAATAAATGGGTTGAAATGCTTTAAAGTTTGTGGCCTTATGCCTCGGCATTGGGAGCAAATGATACATCTCAGTAGGGAAATAGGGTGGGACGTTATTTTTATAATTTTATTTTAGTTGTTAAATTGACATAAAGCCATTTTTTTCCATTACATGAGAACGAGAACTACTCCCAGACTTGCTTCTTGGAGAGGAAACGGAGGGGAAATAAACATCCCAAAAATTTTTATGGTTAAACAAAACATGGACGGACAAATGCTTAGAAAATATTTCAAACGGTTGGCCTTGCCAGCAACAGTCTGCGCTGTAGCATTCATTGCCACACCAGCTTCGGCAGCTACGTTAGAGGATATCTTCGAGTTAAGTGCTGAAGGCACTCGGATAGCCCAAACATCACAAGCCCAAATAGATAACCTTTCTGATGAAACCCAATCTTTGTTGGGTGATTACAGAAGGATTTTAAGAACGATTGAGGATCTTCAGGCCTATAATATTCAAAAAGAACGCGAGATTGCGGATCAGAATCGCCAAATCCGAACCCTGACGTCTTCAATCGAAAGAGCAACCCTGATTGATCGGCAAATTCTTCCCTTAATTGGGCGCATGATTAATGTTCTGGAAGATTTTATGGCCAACGATATTCCGTTCCTGCTTGATAATCGCCGGGACAGAATTGCAAATCTTCGCGATGTTATGGACAATTCTGATGTGTCCGCTTCGGAAAAATTTCGTTTGGTCTTTCAAGCTTACCAAATCGAAAATGATTTTGGTCGGACCATTGAAACTTATAATGGCTCTATTCAGCTGGATGGCCAGGATTTCCAGGGAAACGTCCTTCGTATCGGGCGGGTTGGCCTTTATTTCCAAACTGCTGACCTTTCCACATCAGCCCATTGGAATTCAGGCTTAGGGAACACTGGTGAATGGGAAGTTCTTGATAGCTCTTTTGCAAGAGCTATTTCCCAAGGAATTAAAATGGCCGATGGCCAGGTAGCCAATGATTTGGTCAGATTACCAATCATTGCGGGGGAGTAAGAAAATGAACATTTTATCAAAAAACCCATTAATACTTTTAATTTCCGCAATGTTTATTGCTCTTTTGAGCCTGTCGCCTTTGCAGGCTCAGGATCAGGGCGAAAATGCGGCCCAGGAAACTGATGAAGACGTTATTGATCTGGATGAACTTCTGGAAAATGTTCGCAAGGGCATAAACACACAAACCCAGGAATTCAAGGCGCGTGAGGCTGAATTCCTGGCAGCTCGAAATCGCCAAAGCCAGCTTCTGTCTCAGGCAAGACAAACCCAGGCCAGTGAAGAAAGGCGCAGTGTACGTCTTGAAGCACAAGCCGAGGCCAACGAGCAACGTATTGGGGTTTTAGCCACACAGCTTCGCGATAAGCTCGGAAACCTGAGTGAGGTTTTTGGTGTTCTTCAGCAAGTTGCTGGCGATACCAGAAGTGTTTTCCAGGTATCACACATCAGCCTTGAATTCCCTGGCCGCGAAAAAGGCCTGACGGCACTTATCAACAAGGCCGCCGAGGGAACCGATTTGCCGACGATCGAGGAGATCGAATCCTTATGGTATGAAATGCAACGTGAGATGACCGAATCCAGCAAAATTTCTACCTTCAACATTGAGGTTGGGACTCCCGATGGCGGCACAGAAACAATTTCACTGACGCGCATTGGGGATTTTAATATTATCGGTAACGGCAAATATTATCGCCTTGATGAAAACGGCAATGTGGAAGAATTGGCCAAGCAACCCCCGGGTCGCTTTACCAGCACCATTGATGATCTGCTTGAAGCGAGTCCCGGCGAAATCGTTTCCTTCGGGATAGATCCTTCCCGTGGTCAGCTGCTGGGCATTTATGTTCAAACCCCCAGCCTGCTTGATCGTGTTAAACAAGGTGGTTTGATTGGTTACCTGACGCTTATTATGGGTGCCATCGGGATGCTGTTTATTATTGAACGCTTCGTGACACTTTTCCTCGTTGGTGGGAGAGTACGCAGACAGATCAAAAATTCAGACCCCGATTCAAACAATCCATTGGGTCGTGTTCTTCAAGTTTACCATGACAACAAAAATGTAGATGTGGAAACGCTTGAGCTTAAGCTTGATGAGGCAATTTTACGGGAAACTCCTGCCCTTGAGAGGTTCCTGACCCTGATCAAATTGATCTCGGCAGTTGCGCCTCTACTCGGACTTTTGGGTACGGTTACCGGTATGATTGTGACCTTCCAGGCAATTACGCTGTTTGGTACAGGCGATCCAAAAATTATGGCGGGAGGTATCTCGCAGGCTCTGGTAACCACTGTTTTGGGTCTGGTTGTGGCAATTCCCACGCTGCTGTTCCACAGTATCGTGGCTGGCATGAGCAAAGGCGTTGTGCATGTTCTTGAAGAGCAAAGTGCCGGAATTATCGCCAAGCACGCTGAACAGGGGAATTAAGAGTGGACCTCATAGTCCAAGCATACGAAGCCGTAACCATCTTTATGGATAAGGGGGGGCCAATTCTTTATTGGTTGTTGCTGGTAACCTTCCTGATGTGGGTTTTGATCGTCGAACGGCTCTGGTACCTGAAGGCTGTTTTTAAATCAGACAAACAGAAAGTGCAGACCGCCTGGGAAGGACGTGATGAGCGTAAATCCTGGTATGCCCACAAAATTAGAATGGGGATGATTTCAATTGCCACCCAAAAATTGAACCAAGGGATAAACATCATTAAAACGTTGGTTGCCCTTTGCCCTCTTCTAGGGCTGCTGGGGACAGTTACCGGGATGATTGAGGTCTTTGAGGTAATGGCCATCCTTGGCAGCGGCAACGCACGTGCCATGGCCGCCGGGGTTTCGCGGGCCACAATCCCGACAATGGCGGGGATGGTTGCCGCCCTTTCCGGGGTTTTCGTTACCACATATCTGGAACGCAAAGTCACGCGGGAATCACAAACCCTCGAAGATAGTCTGGTAATGGACCACTAAGCCCTAACGTGAGCAGAAAACAATGAGAAAATTTTCCAAACCGCAAGATGAAGCCGAAATCAATTTGACGCCGATGCTGGACATCGTCTTTATCATGTTGATTTTCTTCATCGTGACAGCCACCTTCATCAAAGAAGCTGGTCTTGATATTAACAAGCCTGACAGTAATGAAAACCCGCCGCCGCCTGATGAAGAGAATAAAAATATCCTTATTCAAGTGGACAGCAACAACCGTGTTTTCATTAACCTCAGGCGGGTTGATATCCTCCAGGTCAGAGCAAATATCGAACGACTTCATGCCGAACATCCAGACGGTGTTGTCGTGATTCAACCGGACAAGGATTCCCAAACTGGATTGATTGTTGAAATATACGACCAGGCCCTGTTGGTGGATAAAAATATATCTATAGCAATTGCCGAGCCTAATTAATTCATTCATTGCCGGTTCAGAATGAATTTGGTAAATATATAACCTGGTAAGTGGAAACCAAAACATGCGGGAACATTCACAAAGCGACGAAGATCTTGAAATCAATTTGACGCCGATGCTGGACATCGTCTTCATTATGTTGATCTTTTTTATTGTGACAGCTGTCTTTGTTAAAGAGGCTGGGGTTCAGGTTGATAAACCTTTTGCGGTAAATGCAACCGACCAAAAACGAGTCAGTATTTTGATTGCCATCACTGAAAATAATGAAATCTGGATCAACCGTAAATCGGTTGAGGTAGAAGCTGTCAGGGCAATTGTTGAAAAACTACACTTGGAAAACGTCAAGGGAACCGTCTCTATCCAGGCAGACAAAAAAGCCAAGGCAGGGATAACCTTGCAGGTAATGGCGGCTGTTCGTTTGGCTGGCGTCCCCAATGTTTCTATTTCGACACTCAAGGATAGATAGCATGCATAAAATCAAACGATTTAGCGCTTCTGCATTATTGGCCATTACCATTACCTTTGGGCTGTTTTTTCTGATGCAATTGTTAATCGAATCAGGAAATAAAGAACGTCCGGAAGATGATGACTCCCGTTTTATTGACATGGTTCGCGTTGACCGGGAAGAAGATGTTCGACGCATTGAACGGGTTGAACGGCCGCCCGAACAAGTTAAACCCCCTGAATTATTAACGCCACAGATCAACACCGCCACCCCTGGCCCAACAGTTTATAATTTTCAAGTATCAACAGGGCCCCAAAATTTGGCCGGCACCGGGATTTCTACCGGCGATGGCGAATATCTCCCAATCGTCAAGGTTGACCCGGTTTACCCTCGACGGGCCAGAGAATTGGGAATAGCAGGGTATGTGACCGTTCAATATACGGTTACAACTCAAGGGACTACAAAGGATGTGGTCGTCATTGATGCCGATCCCAGAGGGTATTTTGAGCGCGCCGCAGTAAGGGCCGCGGAAAAATATAAATATAAGCCCCGGGTAATCAATGGCCAGCCAGTCGAAGTTCCCGGTGTAAAAACTAAAATTACTTTTCTATTAGCTGATGACTAAAATGCAATAAAACTGGAGTTAGGTATGGCTATTTTAAAAAATATTTTCCAGAAAACATTGTGTCTTACAGTAATTGGGGCAATGGCTTTTGCAATTGCAGTTGCGTCTCCAAAAATAATTGTTGACCAAGAGGCCTTTGCCCAACAACCCCGGCAAGTAAAACAGCGGCCGAGAGAAAGAATATCCCCGCAAATGACACCGGAAATTTTCAAACTTTTTGAGGCCGCCCAGGAAGCTGCCGATGTCAACGACAAAGTTAAAGCCAGGAGTTTGATTGACAAACTTTTATCTAAAAAAGGATTGAGTTCCTACGAAGAGGCTCTGGGCCACAATTTTAGGGGTTTTCTTTATTTTCAGGAACAAAATTATAGAGCCGCTATCGGGGAGTACGAATTTATCCTGAAACTTCCAAAACTACCTTACCAATTTAAGGATGGGATTACCTACACATTGGTTCAACTTCATATGGTTTTGGAAAACTTTGACAAGTCGTTGGTTCTTTTTCATGAGTGGTTCCAGTATCAGGAAAATCCAAGTACAAGTTCTTATGTTTTGGCAGGCCAACTTTATTACTTGAGAGGTCAGGATCTGGAAGATGCAAATAACCTGCGCGGTGCTATTAGCGATTACGACCAGGGGATCCCATTTATTGAAACCGCGATTGAAATTGCCCAAAATACCCAAGGGGTAGAAGCACTTGAAAGCTGGTATCAATTATTAAGTGCAATGTATTATGCCAAGAAAAATTACACCAAAGTTAAGGATATAATTGAAATAGTAATTGTAAAATGGCCGCGTCCTCAATACTGGGTGCAACTTTCCGCCATGTATAGCGAATTGGGCGAAAATGATAAACAGTTGGCGGTGATGGATGTTGCCTACAGGTTGGGTTTCCTCGATAAAGGGGAAGTTAAATCAGACGAGAAGTCCAATAATAAAAACGATAAAAAGGAAAAATCCCGGGGCAATGCAAATATTATAAATATGGCTCAGCTGTATAATTATAACGGGACGCCATATTTGGGTGCAAAAGCATTAGCCAGGGCGTTTGAAGATGGCGAAGTAGTAAAGGATCATCAAAAAAACCAAAAGGCCTTAGGTGAAGCATGGTTGACCTCCCGGGAATATCAAAAATCAATCGGTCCTTTGGAAATTGCCGCCAGAGATTCCGATGATGGCGAACTTTATCTCCAGTTAGGCTTTGTGCATTCTACTCTCGAAGATTGGGCGAAAACGACACGGGCAATCCAACGTGGTATTAACAAGGGCGATCTTAAAAATGAAGGCCAGGCTTACCTTTATCTAGGAATGGCCTTTTTCAACTTGGAAGAGTTCAAAAAAGCTGAAGACGCTTTCACTAAGGCTCGCAGGTTTGAGTCAAGCCGGCGCACTGCCAGTGGTTGGCTCAAGTATATTACCAGTGAAAAGGCGCGGCTGATCCGTCTTGCGGATGCCGGCCTAAGATAAAATTTCCTGATAGAAATTCAAAAAAGGCGCTGAAGAGCGCCTTTTTTTGTTGTGGTAAACTTTAAGAATGGTGCCCCCGGTCTGACTCGAACAGACACGGCCCAAAGGCCACCAGATTTTGAGTCTGGCGCGTCTACCAATTCCGCCACGGGGGCATCCTCAAAAGCTTCGGCATCATACCTACCTTTTACCAAGAATCAATATTTGTTTCCTTGCTTTCATCTTTTTCCTGACGCACAAAAGAAGGTTCCAGGGAGAAGCACTTGTTAAAACGTCTTTATCAAAAAACCCTGACCCTTGCTGGCCATCGCCAGGCTGATAAATGGCTGTTCGGGGTTTCGTTTGTGGAAAGTTCGATCTTTCCAATCCCGCCGGATGTTTTGCTTGTTCCCATGTGTCTGGAAAAACGTGAAAGGGCCTTTTATTACGCCGGCCTGTGTACCATAGCTTCGGTTTTGGGCGGCCTTCTGGGATATGTCATCGGGATGTTTTTTTGGACCACTTTTGGCGACCCCTTGAT
The DNA here is from genome assembly GCA_004356215.1 of Alphaproteobacteria bacterium. Lineage (GTDB taxonomy): Bacteria > Pseudomonadota > Alphaproteobacteria > Sphingomonadales > SMXR01 > SMXR01. The sequence continues at coordinate 20,519 of SMXR01000066.1, forward strand.
CATTTTTTACGGGCTTGAAAACGAATTCGCTCTCTTCCAAAACCAGTTTGCTGAACATGGCTTCTGGTATGTATTTATTTTCGGTCTTACCTTTTTTCCTTACAAGGTAATTACAATCGCTAGCGGGTTGGTAGCAATGGATCCATTTCTTTTTATTATCGCTTCTGTGATCTCGCGCGGCTTCAGGTTTTACATCGAGGCTGGCCTTTTGTGGAAATTTGGTGAACGGATCCGTGGTTTTGTAGAAAAACGACTTGTATTAAGTGTCAGCGTTGCTGTTTTACTTGTCGCGGTTCTGGTGTTTGGGTATAAAATTTTCAAAGGATGACGGCGATGAAAAATGTAATTGATTATCTGGTGGCCCACTGGGCACTCTTTTTCCTGGCTGCGGCTTCTATAACCCTAGGGACGGCCCTTTTTTACCAGCATGTTCTTGGCTATGCCCCTTGCGAACTGTGTTATTACCAGCGCTATCCCTACATGCTGGTGATTGGCATTTCGGCCATCGCGTTTATCACCCGAAATCGGCATGACATAAGCCTCAAGCGCGCTGCCCGAGGATTTTTAATAATAATTATAGCCCTTCTATTCCTGGATGCCGCCGTAGCATTTTTCCATATCGGGGTTGAACAAAAATGGTGGGAAGGGCTTTCCACCTGCACAGCCTCTTTTGATGCCGGGGCTTCCAGCAAAGAACTTTTGGACGTCATACTGAATGCCAATGCCGTCAGGTGCGATGAACCACAATGGACATTGTTGGGAATTTCCATGGCAGGCTTTAACTTCCTGATTGCGCTCGGCTTGGCCATCTTTGGTGTTTATACATATGAACGGACGAAATAGGGATCGCATGACGAAAAAAACCAAACAAACCAAAATGCCGCCGTTGCCGCTTCCTGGTGAATTACCGGTGGAAGATCAAATTAAGCGTATGATCCGGGTTGATCACGCTGGTGAGTTTGGCGCTGCCCGTATTTACGACGGCCAGCTGGCCATCTTTGGTGAAAACCACCCTATTACCCCCAAAATCAAACATATGGCTGACCAGGAGCAAGCTCATCTGGAAGCTTTTGATACGCTTGTTAATGAACGCGGGGTTCGTCCCACAGTGCTTGGTCCGGTGTGGAATGTTGCGGGCTTTGCATTGGGTGCTGCTACAGCACTTATGGGGGAAAAGGCGGCTATGGCCTGTACCGCTGCGGTTGAAGAGGTGATTGAGGATCATTATGAAAAACAGCGCCAGAAACTAAACCACTGGGGGGTTGAAAAGACGTTAGAGAAAACCATCGCCCAGTTTCAGGCCGATGAGGTTGAGCATCGCAATACGGCTTACGATTGCGGGGCCAAAGAAACTCCCGGCTACAAATTTTTATCAGAGACCATCAAGGCCGGGTGCCGCACGGCAATTTGGCTAAGTAAGAGGGTTTAAGCTTCCAGTTCAGTATCCCAATAAAGAAAATCGCGCCAGCTTTCGTGCAAAAAGTTGGGGGGAAATTTTCGTCCGGTTTTGATCAGTTGCTGGGTGCTGGGTTTAAACGGGCGGATCGCTGGCCACATATGGGCTTCATTGGGCAGCCGGCCACCCTTTTTCAGGTTACACGGCATGCACGCGGTGGTGACATTGTCCCAGGCCGTGTGACCCCCTTTTGACCGTGGGACCAAATGATCAAAGGTCAGGTCCTCCCCGGCATGACAATACTGACAGGTAAAGCTGTCACGCAAAAAAAGATTAAACCGGGTAAAGGCCGGCCATCGAGCTGGCTTGATATATTTTTTGAGGCAAATCACCGATGGCAGGATAAATTCTATTGAAGGGGAGTGGATTACTTTATCATATTCGGAAACAATATTTACCCGCTCCAGAAAAACCGCTTTGACGGTGGTCTGCCAACCCCAAAGGGACAAGGGGAAATAACTCAAGGGCCGATAATCTGCATTCAGCACCAAGGCCGGGAACGCCTCGGGGCTTCTGCTTTGCTTATTTAGAATTGCTTCCATTACCTGGTCCTTTACGCCGGGTAAGCATATTGGGTTTGGACGATATGACAAGAATAAATTGATTCAGCCTAAAATGCGCGCCAGAAAAGCCCCACCAAGTTGCATGCCATCCTGGGCAATCCCGTGGGCAGTATTTTGGCTGATATGCTTTTCAGGCTTTAGCCCACACGCCTCAAGAGCGCCAACGGTCTCAAACAGCGCAGGAATGGGAATGACGTTGTCCTGAGCGCCATGGATAAGCAAAATTGGTGGCTTGTATTTCATTTCCGCCATCAGGTTTTCCGGGGCCGCCAAGGCGCCTGAAAACCCTAGAATCCCGGCAACCCCGGCGCTGCGGCGCAAGCCGACATGCAGCGCCATCATGGTGCCCTGGCTGAATCCAACCAGGGCTAGCCGCTCTGGGGTAACCCGATACGTTTTTAGGGTGGATTCAATAAATTCCTCTAGATGGTGAGCTGCAGCATAGGTTCCCTTGGTGCGCTCTTCTTTTTCAAAAGATACAATCGGAAACCACTGGAAGCCACCGGGATGTGGGCTTTCTTCCGGGGCATTGGGGGCAACAAAAGCTGTATTGGGCAAAATTACCTGCCAATTTCGCCCAAGCGAGACCAAGTCAGCGCCATTTGAGCCATACCCATGGCAAAAAATGACCAGGCTGTCTACTTTGCCGCTGGTTGGTTCCAGACTTGGGCCACTTAACATGTTTTGCTTTTCCTCCTGGAGGCTTTATGCTTCTCCGGTATTGCAATTTCCGAAGGAATCCTAGCGGTTTAAACTTTTATGGCCAAGCCTTTTGTCACCCGTTTTGCCCCGTCCCCTACTGGTTTGTTGCACCTAGGGCATGCTTTTTCGGCATTACTGGCTGCCAAAGCAGCTAAGGAAAATCAAGGACACTTTTTGCTGCGCATTGAAGACATTGATATTATGCGGTGCCGCCAAGAGTTTGAAGACGCCATATTTGAAGATTTGACCTGGCTGGGGCTGTCCTGGGAAATTCCAACCCGGCGCCAATCAGATCAATTGGCAGACTATAAATCAGCAATCGATACCCTGACCAAAAAAAACTTGCTTTATCCTTGTTTTTGCACCCGAAAAGAAATTCAAATCGAGATTCAAAAAAGCAGTACCGCGCCCCACGGCCCTGACGGTTTCCTGTATCCCGGAACTTGCCGTAATTTGGCCAAAACCAAAGCTGCGGAAAAGGTGGCAAACGGTGTACCCTATGCGCTTCGTTTGAATGTAGAACAGGCTTTACATTCCTTATCCTCCCCCCTCACCTTTTTAGAAAAAGGAGAAAAGATTATCGCCCAACCACGGGGCCTTGGCGATGTTGTGGTTGCCCGCAAGGATGTCATGACCAGTTACCATCTCGCGGTGGTGGTTGATGATCACTTGCAAAAAATAAGCCACGTTATTCGCGGTAAAGACCTTTATCACACCACTCATATTCATCACCTGTTACAGGCCTTGTTGGGCCTAGAGACGCCCCGATATCATCACCACCCCCTACTGGTCGGCGCAGACGGTATACGCTTTGCCAAGCGGGATAAATCTCTCACTCTTAAGTCCCTTCGGGAAAATGGCGTGACCCTTAAAGAGGTTTTCGACTTGATCAAGGTTCATGGTGGCAATCTTGATACTGAACTTCGGTTTTGAGGTTTTTTCAAAACCCCGCTATAACAAACCATGTCTTTTGGCCAAATCATTGTTCTGATCGCCCTTTTGATCACCCTTGGTATTTTGCTGACCGGAGTGATTGGCATGGCCAGGGGCGGGGAATTTAATCAAAAATACGGCAACAAACTGATGCGCATGCGGGTCA
>SMXR01000008.1 GCA_004356215.1 Alphaproteobacteria bacterium
AGGCATTATATATGCTGAAATTATGTTTTCCCTGTGGGAAAATGATTTTGAAGGTGCCCTGGCTGCGGTTCCGGAAGGTACGCCTTTTACCAGCTATTTCAAATATAGAGTTTTGCTTATGGCGGGGTTTGAAAAGGAAAGCGCTGAACTTCGGGAAGAATTAAGGGAAAGTCTGGCTGGGAGTGATGATCCCGGTCTTGCCTTTTTTGGCTATTCTGTTTTAGGGGAATTTGAAAAAACTGCTGAGACTTTGGACAGCATGAGTGGATTATCTACTTTGGTTCTGCGGGAAATTATGTACATGATAAGCCCTGAAGTGGACCCCACCTTTCGCCAGTTCGAAACGGATTTTAGTCCCATTTTGCTGTTCCGCCCGGACATTGTAAAAGGCTACAATGATATAGGCATCGACATCCTCAAGGAAACCGGGCTGGATGAATAATTTTTTCAATGAACTGAAACGCAGAAATGTCGTCCGGGTGGCGATTGCTTATCTGGTGGTGGGCTGGGTAATTCTGCAGTTTGTTGATGTTATTGCCGACCCGATGAGCCTGCCCGAGTGGTTCCAGAAAGTGACCATCGTTTTCCTGGCGATTGGTTTTCCCATTGCTCTGATTTTCAGCTGGGCCTATGAGGTGACCCCGGAAGGTGTCAAAAAAACCGCCGAGGTCGATAAATCCAGTTCCATTACCCACGGCACCGGACAGAAAATTAACAAGCTGATTATTGGCGCTCTGGTTTTGGCGGTCGGATTTTTGCTGGTGGATAAGTTTTATCTTAGCTCAGAAAAAGGGGTCGTAGAGAAAGCCCGCGCCGGGCAGGTCACGATTGCGGTTCTGCCCTTTTCCGATTTATCCCCCGAGGGCGACCAGGAATATTTTGGCGATGGCATTGCCGAGGAACTTTTAAATGTTCTGTTCAAGGTGGATGATATTTCTGTCGCCTCCAGAACCTCCTCCTTTGCTTTTAAGGGGCAGTCACTTTCAATCCCCGAAATAGCGAACCAACTTGGGGTCAATTATATTCTTGAGGGCAGCGTCAGAAAATCAAACAACCGGGTCAGGATTACAGCCCAATTAATCGATGTGAAATCTGACCGGCATATGTGGTCCGAGACCTATAACCGCGAACTCGACGATATCTTTGAGATTCAAGATGAAATTGCTGTGGCTATCGGTGAGGCCTTAAGCTTCACCTTTGGCAAGACCGTTGCTTCGACCAATAATGTTGAAGCCTATGACCTTTACCTGCTCGGGGTTTACAACTGGAACAAACGCACCGCCGAAGGTTTAACAAAAGCCCTTGAAACCTTTGAGGCGGCGATTAAAATCGACCCTAACTTTGCCAAAGCCTGGGCCGGATTGGCCAATACCTATCTGGTCATTTCCGAATATTCTGATTTCGATCCGGAAATTAGCCAAAGGGAAGCCAGAAGGGCCGCCCAAAAAGCCATAGAGCTGAATCCCGAAAGTGCCGAGGCCAGAACCGCTTATGCGTTTACTTTATTAGGTAACTATTCCCGCGCGGAAGAGGAATTCAAACGCGCCATTTCCTTGAACCCGAAATATCCAACCGCCCACCATTGGTATGGCATCTTCCTGACGGAAGCCGAGCGGCTTGATGAAGGCATGGCGGAACTTCAGATCGCCCATGAACTGGACCCGGCTTCGCTCCCCATTCAGAATATGATGAGTATTAATTTGATGTTGCAAGGCCGATACGAGGACGCACTTGCAGAAAATCTGGAAATTTTGGTGCGGGCCCCGGATTACAGAAACGCTCTTTGGGCTATGTTTGCATACAATGCCTTTTTGGGTAGGGCATGGGAAGGCATGCCATACCTTGAGCAGTTTTTTATCGGCATTGGGGAAGACCCAGATTTGGCAACCCGGTTTGTGGAAGCACTCGAGAACCCAACGCAAAGGGAAGAATTCCTTAAAGGTTTTTATGAGGTTCTGGCCCGAACCGACCAAGCTGGAAAGCAAGGTCAGTTTACAAATTACATTCAACTTGTCTTACTGCTTGGGCTGTTGGAGGACAAGGATAGAGTTTTGGCCAATATTCGCGATGGGTGCAGCCCACGCTGGTTTTTCAGAGCTCCGGCGTTTGACTTTTTAAAGGGTGAACCGGATTACGAAGCGTGTGTGGCGGGGAACGGCGAATGAATGATTTTTTTAAAGAACTGAAACGGCGGAACGTGGTGCGGGCATGCAAGATTTAGACGATTAGGATACACTCGTAGAGTCCGCTTATGACCCAAAGCAATCTCTTTTGAGATTGACCTTACAGCCGGTATTGGCGTCAGGAAAAGCGGTTGGACGATCGCGCTAACACCCCGCGTTGCAATAAAAACAGGGTTGAGGGCGAAAACCAGCACTGCACGGTTGGGAACGTCGGCCGGATGGTGTATAATATCGCCATGCGGGTTTCAGGCGAAATCTGCCAGCGATTGATAGGGAGAGCACGGTAATGAGCAAAGCCAGGGCACGGGAGCGGAAAAAGGCCAGATTGGCGAAGCGCCAAGCGGCGGCGGTGGCCCCTCGTGAGGTGCATGATTCAGGCGACGATCCGACTCCCGCCGATCTGATCGAGGACAAGTCTCACCCCGGAAAGTTCGACGCAAAGTCGCCCCCCGGCGGCGGCATGAAGAACACCGGCGGCAAGAATATCCCCAACCTGGCCGCTTCCACCCGCGGCTCCGCAAGATCGAGATAAGGGGTGGGCTGAGCGATCAAATGCAATGAACTAGGAGTCCCCGATTTTTTTGACGCCTTGCCAGCGCGAAACTACGCAGGCGGTTGTCATTATTCCAAGAATGTTGGCCCCGGTACGCGGCATATCGAGAAGCGGATCAATGCCCACCAGGAGAGCAAATCCGGCGGCGGTCATACTTGGGTCCATGCCTGACGAACCCAGGGCAGCCACCAACGCCAGCAGTGAGCCGCGCGGACCGAAGACGGATTTGCCAGCTATGTAAAGCGTTATGAAGATCGCCATTAATCCCCCGTCAGACACGTCAGTATTTGTTGCCTGGAGCAGGAACGCCCCGGCGACGCCGATAAAAATGGCACTCCCAGCCAGGTTGAATGAACCGGTAAACAAGGCGAACGAGGCTATCGTCCGCGGCAGCCCCATCTCTGTCAGGTTCTTGAGCGCTATCGGCCATGCGGCGTTGCTTGTGGTCGTAGAGAAAGCGATAAGGAAAGGTTCTCGCACCGCCACCAGGAACGAGCGAATTGGGACCCGGGCGAGCCACAGCAGGCCGGGGATCACTAAGAGGACCATTACCCCCAGACCGAAATAAGTGGCGGCGACGAGACGCACGAAGCTCTCGCCGACCGAGAGGCCATGTTCACCAACGACCGCAGCCATTGCCCCGGCAACGCCGATCGGAGCCGCGTACATCGCCAGATTGGTGAGCTTGAACATAACCTCGAGTAGTGAACGGCAAAAGTTAAGCACCGGAGTTCCCTTATTCCCGGCCAAATTGACTGCCAGGCCGAACATTAGGGAAAACACTACGATCTGAATGATGTTGTTGCGCGCCATCGCGTCAATCACGCTAAAGGGGACGAAACGGAGCCAGATTGGCTCGCTCACCACAGCAACGGCCGCTTTAGCGCCTTCGCCAAGGCTGATGCCTGCCCCGGGTTGGATCCAGTCCCCAAGAAAGAGACCAAAGCCCAGCATCACCGCTGTGAAGATGATGGCGAAGCCCATTGTCTGCCAGGCTACCGACCCGGCCGACCGCAACGGACCACCGCCGGCCAGCGCGACCACCAGCGCCGAGAAAATCAGCGGCGCCACCAACATCAACATCAGACGGATAAAGATCGTTGCCAAGGGCTGGAGCGAAATCCCGACCTCCGGCCATATCGCGCCTATAACCGCGCCGACCACCAAGCCGGCGAGAATCCAGACAGTGTGGCTCTTCCAAATCACAGACGGCGAACTCCCGCTTGAATGTCGGTCTCTGAATGTCACTATAGTAGAGCAAACAGCCCAAAGGCAAACATATGTGTGTTTCCGTATGTCCGCCCCGGGCCCACTGGCGCAAGCTGGTCAAATACAATCACGCAGCCGGGGTGCAATCGGGCCGGACGATGATGTTGGCCGGCGCGCGGGCAGATCCGTCAGCTCAAAAGCAGCCTGTCCTCCGTCCATCAGTCCGCTTGTGGCTAATGGCGGACATTGTACTGTCGAAAGATCAAGTCGGGATACGGGGTGTGGAAGCCCGATTGAAATAATTCCTCCTGTCCATTATACTGTTCCGCGCAACCATGGGGGAGGTATGGGACTGTTCCAGTATAGAAGAGGAACGTATTTAAGAAGGGTGCAGCGATGCTTGACTAACAATCTTATCGGGAGGTGCAGATGATAAGAGCAGCAATAGGTGGCTGGCACTAACCGCGGCAACAGGTTCTCCATCGGCAATAGTTAGGTTATTATTCAGACGTTGGTATAAATCGCAAGATGGCAACAGACCTGGGAGAGGAGTCTCATGAAGATATATAAGCTTGTAGGTCGGCGAACAGCTCAGGTCTTCCTTGTCGCTGTGTTTTCTGTCCTTTTGGGAACCAGCTGCTCAGGTGGAGATGAACGTACGTTGTCCACTACCGATATTGACGCCATCATGGCCGCCGACTACGCATTCGCTACCGCATGGCTCGAGAACGACCAGAGCAAGATTATGGCCATCCTGACCCCTGACGCGGTGATAATCCCCTCAGGGCAGTCCCCCATCGAAGGCGCCGCGGCAATACAGGAGACTTGGTGGCCCGCGGACTCAGTGCCTACGCTGGTCACTGAGTTCAAGGTGGATCAAAGGGAAAGTGGCGGATCCGGGGATGTCGGGTTTGTCCGCGGCTCCTATTCGCTAGCGTTCGAGGTTGAGGGCACCACATTCACATATACTGGAGAGTACCTATGTCTGCTTCGACGGGGTCCAGATGGTTCCTGGCGGATATCTCACCGCATGTGGGGCGGGAGGGATCGTCCACAGCAAACAGAGTGACTTCAGGCGTCCAGGCCCGGGAGCAGCAGCTATCTTGATCTCGACAATCCGAACGGCATTTTAATCATCGTCTTCAAAGGGGATAACTAATTTAAGTAGCGTCCGCTAATGGCTATTAGCGGACTCTTTCCAAACACCCGGGGGGGGCAAAAACAGGATTGAAGGCAATACGCGCTAAACTATGTAAAACCTGACAGGCTAAAAAATCACCAATGAAACAAAAAAGGGCGGCTAAAAGCCACCCTTTTTCAAAACCAAAATTCGGTCTTTAAATTATTCGGCAACCTTCAGCTGAGCAGCTGAGGAGCGCCCGCGGTCGTCTTCTTCCATCTCGTAAGAGACTTTCTGGCCTTCATCAAGACCAGTAAGACCCGAGTTCTGGACAGCTGAGATGTGTACAAACACGTCCTTGCCGCCGTCTTCGGGTTCGATGAAGCCAAAACCTTTGGTGGGGTTAAACCACTTTACGGTACCATTTGCCATTTTATGTATCCTTTCGCGCGAGAGTAGAAGTGGAGCCGGGAAAAAATCGCGCGAAATCCAATTCAGAGCAGTCGCAGAGTTGTTGTTCAAACCCTAAGGCTGAGCGGCATATCTTCAAGGCCGTCATGGCCCCTCGGAAACCCAGCCAAGGGCGCAAAACCGCTTCATTTACGGTCGTTGCGAGACTCAGGTAGTGTACCTGTCCCTTGAAGTCAAGTGACTTCGGCGGGAAATCGCCAGGTGCTCCTAAACCTCATCCCGATAGTGTGGCTGGGTGTCCACAAGGATATCCGTAGTCCTGGCAAGTGCTGCCAGGGCTTCCTCATCATGGTTTGCATAATTTCCTAAGTCTGTCATTCGGTGAGGTAAATAATTTGGCCGAATAAACAGCGCTCACAGCCAAGAAAGCTGTATTACCATATCCTAACCCGATGTCTTTGTCTTTGAGAAGCTATAAACTCAACTCCTTGGGCTTAATTACCAGAAATGGCCATAATTTAAAATAAGATTGGATAAGGGATTATTATCGGAGGGTGATCTGAAGGACATAAGGTCGGGTTATCCAGTGGTATTACTTTCGGCGGAAATTAGTCCAGAAAAGAGTCTGCTATTGACCCAAAGCGGACGTTCACTTTTGCTGCCGCCATTCAGCATCTGGTTTACAAATTGTTTGCAAAAGTCCGAAAACTCTCCTTTGATGCTATCTTCTTAAGACAAGGGGGCTTTCTTCTTAAGACAAGGGGGCTTTTTTGAATAACTTTTTCTCAGAACTGAAACGCCGGAACGTGGTTCGCGTGGCGGTTGCTTATGCGGTTGTTACCTGGCTGGTGATTCAAATGGGTGATATCGCCGCTGATAACCTGAATTTTCCGGACTGGTTCATGCCGATGGTTTTTGTGGTTCTGGGTCTTGGATTTCCGATTGTTTTGATCTTCAGCTGGGCTTACGAAGTCACGCCCGAAGGGGTCATGAAAACCGCCGATGTGGATAAATCTAAATCCGTAACTCATGGCACCGGCCAAAAAATCAACAAGCTGATTATTGGCGGCCTGGTGCTGGCGGTGGCCTTCCTTCTTTATGACAAGTTTATGCTTACCCCAGATCAGCAAGTGTTCACCGAAGCCCGCGCCGTACAAACCTCGATCGCAGTGTTGCCGTTTGTCAATATGAGTTCAGACCCCGAGCAGGAATTTTTCTCAGACGGCATCACCGAGGAGATTTTAAACGTTCTCGCCAAAAACAAATCGCTGAAAGTCGCCGGGCGCACCTCG
>SMXR01000067.1 GCA_004356215.1 Alphaproteobacteria bacterium
CTGGATACATTTCTAAACCGCATCCGGGCCGGTGAATTTATCGGGGCGAATGTCACAATTCCTTTTAAAGAAGATGTTTTTCAAAAAATGGACGAACTGGATAATGCTGCAAAGGCAACTGGAGCTGTTAACACTATTGTAGCGGGTCCCGGAGGGCGTCTTCGGGGACGGAATACAGATCCAGAGGGTTTTTTGGAAAACCTGAAGAGTGAGGCACCCGGGTTTGACCCGGCAAAAACCAGGGCATTGGTTTTGGGTGCCGGTGGAGCTGCCCGGGCGGTAGTTTATGCGCTTTTTACCACTGGCGTTCCGGAAATTACTGTAACCGGCAGGTCTGAAAAGGAGGTGACCGCGCTTTTGAATTTCTTTTCAATCCCAATTTTAACCGGCGCTTCATGGCAAGATAAAAACAGGATAGCGGCCAAGTCTAATTTGATCATAAATGCAACTCCTTTGGGAATGGCGGGTTTTGAGGACATGGCTCTCAACCTTGGGGAAAGCGCGAAGGACACCCTGGTTTATGATCTTGTTTACACGCCTCGGAAAACTGGCTTTTTAAGGTTGGCTGAAAAAACCGGGCTGAAAGCCATTGGCGGGCTCGGTATGCTAGTTTTTCAAGCGATCCCGGCCTTTGAGGCCTGGTTTGGCGTCCGCCCAGAGGTCGATGCCAATATATATGCTATGTTAGATAAGCGTATAAACCATAGGGATCGCTGATGTATGCTCTTGGACTTACCGGCTCTCTCGCCATGGGAAAAACCACCGTGCTGGAGATGTTTTCATCCCGCGGTGTCCCGGTGTTTGATTCCGATGCCGAGACTAGAAAGTTTCTAAAAACCAGCACACGGCTTAAAAAGGGGCTACAGGCCGATTTTCCAGAAGCTTTTGTTGACGGAGTGGTCGACCGCAAACGCCTGGCAAAGATAGTTTTTTCTGACGACCTGAAATTGCGTCAGCTGGAAAACCTGATTCACCCCCACATCATGCGCCGCATCAGGATGTTTATCAATTTACACCGCCAGAGGGGCGCTGCCCTGGTTGTTATCGACATTCCGCTATTGTTTGAAACCAGCGCTGAAGACGTTCTTAATGGTGTTGCTGTGGTTTCAGCCCCCGAAGCGGTGCAGGAAAAGCGCGCTCTTGCCCGCCCGGACATGACAACAAAACGTCTCTCCCTGATCCTTGGCCGCCAAACCCCGGATGCCGAGAAAAAAAAGCGGGCAGATTTTATTATCCCAACCGGCGGCACCCTGAATGCGACGAAAGCTGAGGTAGATGGCTTGATAAAAAGGCTTAAAGGCACCTGAAAAAGAGGTGGATAATTGTCGCGCTGCAGATTACGCTAGCGTCATGCGCCAAATTGTTTTTGATACCGAAACGACCGGGCTTGACCCCCTTTCAGGCCACCGCATCATAGAAATTGGCTGTGTCGAAATTATCAATCTGATGCCCACGGGGAAAGTTTTTCATCAATATATCAACCCCGAACGCGAGGTTCCTGAAGAGGCAACCAGAATTCATGGGCTGACCGATGCCTTTTTGAAAGACCACCCCCCGTTCAATGCAATTGCACGGGATTTTCTAGACTTTATTGGCGATGCCAAACTGATCGCCCATAACGCAGATTTTGATATGCGCTTTTTAAACTGGGAGCTGGAAAATATCGGCCTCAAGAAAATTCCTATGACGCGCACCATAGATACCCTGAAAATTGCCCGCAGCCGTTTTCCGGGCTCCCCCAATAGCCTGGATGCCCTTTGCAAACGCCTGGGGGTTGATAATTCCAGTAGGACAAAACATGGTGCTTTGCTTGATTCGGAGATCCTGGCGGAGGTTTACCTTGAATTGATGGGGGGCAAGCAGGCTGGCATGGAGCTGGTCCAGGAAAAAGCGGCGAAACCTGAAAAATCCGGGCAAAAAACAAAACGGGCCCCCAGGTCGTTTCCCCCGTCAGAGGAAGAGCTGGAGGCCCATAAAAAGTTTATTTCTGAATTAAAAGAACCGATCTGGCTCTCGGAACCCCGGATTTAAATCCAAAATTTAAGCGTTAGCCGTAGGGGTCTGGCCGGCTTCGGCTTGCATCCGCGCCTGGTAAAGACCAGTAAAGTCGATCGGATCGAGCATCAGGGGCGGGTAGCCGCCATCGCGAGTCGCGTCGGCAATCACACGCCGCGCAAACGGGAAAAGAATAAACGGCGCCTGAATATGCATGAACGGCTTAACGGCCTCTTCAGGCATATTTGTCACCTTGAAAAGACCGGCATAAACCAGCTCAATAACAAATGCATTGGTCTCACCCTGTTTGGCAATAATGGTAAATTTTAACTCTGACTCATAGGTATCCTCGGATTTTTTGATGCCATTGATATCAATCGAGACATCAATTTTTGGGGCCTTACCCGCGGATGCCTTGAAAATATCAAAAGCATTTGGGTTTTCAAAGGAAAGGTCCTTGATATACTGGTTAATAATCGTTGCCCGGGGCATCGTATCGGTGCCTGGTGTGGCTCCTGCGCCGGGTGTTGCTTTATTCTCATCTGCCATTTTCTTTACCTTGCTTTCTAGTGGGTGTTTTTAATTTCTAAATGAGGCTCTTATCGGTCTGAATCTCGGGCGCTTGGCTAGCATGTCTTTGAAAAATAAACAAGATAAAGGTTTCCACTTGCTGTGAAATCCCAACTCCTGATTTTTATTTTTCTTTATCCAAAGCGGCCTGGTCCTCGTTTTTATCGCTCTTCTCGGCCGTAAATTCGCCTTCAATTACCCCGCTTTCCCGGGGTCTTGCGCCTTGCGGGGCATAAAAAGCCGCGGTGTAGGCGAAAAAACCACGGGAAATTATCAAAGTCCTGACAAAAGGTATCAGCAGCACCGCGCCAAGGCCGTCAGAAATAAAACCCGGGATAATTAAAAGAAAACCGGCCAGCAACAGCAAAATACCATGAATCATTTCATCAACAGGCGCTTCACCGCGGCCGGTCGCGGCGATCATGCGGCGATAGACCTCAAACCCCTGCAGGCGCACCAGCCAAATACCAACTACGGCGGTTAAAATCAGCAAAACCAGCACTTCGCCGGTGCCAATTGCCGCACCAACGTTGATTATTACCGACAATTCAGCGTAAACTGCCAGGAACAGGAACAATAAAATTAGTAGCCGCATTCTTGTTCTCTTCTTTAGGAGGCAATATATAGTATATATGCCCCAAGGATGGTAAAGCGTCACATAGATAGATAAGCATGGAAAGAAAAAAGTAAATGGACGACGGAGGACAAATTATTACAATTGTACTGTTGGCGATGGTTGCCCTTTTCATTGGGCTTCGTCTCAGAAGTGTTTTGGGGCGTCGCACCGACGATCCTGTTGCTCCCCCAACGGCCCGCAAGGGGACGGCACCGGGAAAAACCCCATCCCAACCGGAGGGTGGGTCAGAGCCGGGTTTCGGTGCTTCATTTGCACTGGGCCAGGCAGAATCAGATGCCCTGAAGGGGCTTTCGGCGGCGGAACACGCCACTTTAAAACAGATTTTTCGACCCCTGGGCCATGGTCTGCAACAGTTTCTCAACGGCGCAAAGGCAGCCTATGAAGCAACCTTGAAAGGGTTTTGGGCGGGTGACATGGGTGACATGGAACCTTTTTTGGATGAAGAAGTTGCCGCCCAGTTCAAAAGCGCCATATCCGAACAAAAAGCGCGCCAAGAGGTTTCGGAAAATCGCCTGGTAGAGGTCTCTGAGGTCAAAATTGAAGATGTTCATGTGGTTGGGCCACGGGCCGAGATTACGCTTAGGTTTTCCAGTGAAATTATTGCCGTGGTCAAGGACCGGTATGGCAAGTTGATCGAGGGCGATCTGACCGACACGATACTGGTTATCGATATTTGGACGTTTGCCCGTAATCTCAAAAACAAAGACCCCAACTGGACTTTGGTAGCAACCCAGGCCGGGTAAGCGGGATGTCCCGCCGCAATCTTTATTTTTTTCTATTAATTCTCGCTGTTGTGATCCCGGTCGCCCTGGCGTTGTGGTTTACCATTGAAAGGGGACCCGCAAAACTAGCGTTCAAGGAAAAAACGTTTTCCAGCCTGAAGGGCTGGGGGGCGGATGACCAATCAGAGGCTTTTGTGGCCTTCCTGAAAAGTTGCCAGACCCTGACAGCAAAGCCGGCGCTTGGTATTCCTGAGCGGTTCCAGACCGTGGGATATGTTTTGGCGTTTGCCGAGGTGTGCCGGGTTGCTGATGAGGGAAAGGGGGCTTTTACCGCTTCAGGTGCCGCTGCGCGCACGTTTTTCGAAGAATATTTCACCCCCTACCAGCTCAAGGTCGGGCGCAAGAAATTAGGCCAGCTCACCGGGTATTATGAACCATTGCTGGAAGCGTCCCTACGGCCTGATCCGGGCTATCCGGTGCCGCTTTACCTCAATCCCGACGACCAGATCACCATTGACCTTGGAAAATTCCGCGACTCTCTCAAGGGCACAACCCTGACCGGTCGCCTGGAAGGCGATGAATTGGTTCCCTATTACAGCCGCGAAGAAATTGAAGGCGGGGCGCTGGCGGGCCAGGGCCTGGAATTTATCTGGGTGAAAGACCCGATCAATGCCTTTTTCCTGCAGGTTCAGGGCTCTGGAAGGGCCAAACTGCCCGATGGAAGTTTTATCGGCATCGGCTATGCCGGAAAAAATGGCCACACCTACACCTCGATCGGCCGGGTGATGGTTGAGGAGGGGATTATGGAACTGGAAGACGTCTCCTTGCAGACCATTCGCGCCTGGCTTGAAGACAACCCCGATCAGCTGGAGCGAATGTTAAACCAAAATGCTTCCTATGTATTTTTCCGGCCGCTTGAAGATGGCGCCGGGCCGTTCGGAAAATCTGAGGCGGCGTTGACCCCGGGGCGTTCGCTTGCGATTGATCCCCGTTTCATTCCCTTGGGGCTGCCGCTCTGGATCGCCGGTGAAAAACCTTCGCTGACCAACCCGGCTGAGGACAACGAAGCCTTTAACCAGCTTTTGATTGCCCAGGATGTTGGCGGCGCCATCAAAGGCGAACTGCGGGCTGATGTTTTTTGGGGTTTCGGTGAAAATGCTGAAATTTTGGCCGGTCATATGAACCACGAAGGGGCTTTTTATCTTCTGATTCCGAAAACAGTCTCGCTGGAAAACTAGGTGCCCGGGAAAAATGACCGACAAAAAGAAAAATGAAGATATTTGGGCCAAAGCGATCAGTGATGTCCGCCCGCTAGGAAAAAATGCTTCAAAAGCAAGCCCGTCAAAGCCCCTGGAATACGTCATCCGGCCCCCGTCTGGTACCAAGCGCCCGGGAAGGCCAAAGGGGCCTATACATCAAAGCTCGTTCGATCCCGGGCTGTTCCGGAAAATCGCCGATGGCAAGGTGTCACTAGATAAACGGCTTGATTTGCATGGCATGACCGAAGCCCGGGCCCATAATATTCTGGTGGATGCGCTGGAAGATGCCTGGGGCCAGGGCGCTCGCCGGATTTTGGTGATAACCGGCAGGGGCGGGGCACGCGGTGGCGCCCTTCGTGCCATGCTGCCCAAGTGGTTGTCGTCACCAAACCTGACCCCCTATGTGTCATCCTTTGCCTATGCCGACAAACGGCACGGCGGCGACGGCGCGTTTTATGTTCTTTTAAGGCGACTGCCAGAGGATTTCGACCAATGACCCCCTTCGGCCTCAAGGTTCGTGAGCTGCGCTTGAAAAAGGGCATCACCCAAATAGCTTTGGCCGCCGCACTTGGTGTCAGCCCGGCGTATTTATCCGCGCTTGAACACGGCAGACGCGGGCGGCCGTCATGGGCCCTGGTTCAAAATATCATCACCTATTTTGGCGCCATCTGGGACGATGCCGAAGAAATTGAAACCCTGGCCCGCCTGTCGCACCCCAAGGTGATGATCGATACCTCAGGCTTGAGCGCCACCGCCACCGAGGTCGCCAACCGCTTGGCGGACGTCATCAAACGTCTCGATGAAAAAGACCTGGAAGAAATTCTGGGGCGTTTAAATTCTTCCCAAAAATAGAAAAGACCGGCATATTTAAGGTGGCAGAAAAGGAGAGTGAGATGGCCTACAACAGAGATAATATTTTTGCCAAAATCCTGCGTGGCGAGATCCTGTGCGACAAGGTTTATGAAGATAATTTCGCATTTGCGTTTAACGACATCAACCCCCAGGCGCCATCCCATATCCTGGTGATCCCGAAAGGTGAGTATGTCTCCTGGGCAGATTTTTCAGAGGACGCTCCCGATGAATTGATTGCCGGGTTTGTCCGTGCGGTCGGAAAAATAGCCAAGGCTGCGGGGCTGGAAGATGACGGCTACCGGCTTTTGGCCAACGCCGGGGCACATGCCCACCAGGAAGTCCCCCACCTGCACATTCATATTTTTGGCGGCAGGCCGCTGGGGCCGATGCTCTCCGGCGGCGCTTAATCCAGGTCTTTCAGAAATTCTTTCAGGTCCGCTTCGGGGCGGGCGCCCAGGTGCGAAATTACCTCGCTGGCACAAAGAGCTGCCAACTTGCCACACTTTTCAAGGGCAAACCCATGGGTCAGGGCGTATAAAAACCCGGCGGCATAAAGATCACCGGCGCCGGTGGTATCCCGCACCGTGACCTGCTTGGCGGGGATATCAATGCGGCCGTCTTCAGAGAGGATCACGGCGCCTTTTTCACTGCGCGTCAGGATTGCTAGCTCAACTTTACCGGTGATGTGTTTGACCGCTTCTTCAAAATTTTCGGTTTGATAAAGCGCGGAAATTTCCTGTTCGTTGGCGAACAGTATATTGATGCGGTTTTCTACCAGACCGACAAATTCTTCGCGGTAGCGATTGACGCAAAACGAATCGGACAATGTCAGCGCCACCGCCCGCCCGGCGCCCCGGGCAATATCCATTGCCTTGACAAAGGCTTGCTTGGCATCCTCTGGATCCCACAGGTAACCTTCCAGATAGGTAATCAGGGAGCTTTTGATCAGAACCTCTTCAATATCAACGGGGCTTAAGGCCTGGCTGGCGCCAAGATAGGTGTTCATGGTGCGCTGGGCATCGGGGGTGACCAAGACAAACGACCGCGCCGTCGGTCCGGCAACATCACTTGGCAGGGTATCGAACTTGACCCCCAGCGAGCGAATGTCGTGGGCGAAAATTTCACCCAATTCATCACTGGCGATTTTGCCGATAAAAGCGGCCTTGCCGCCCAGGGTCGCGATCCCGGCGATAGTGTTGGCGGCAGACCCGCCGGAAATTTCACGGGCCGGGCCCATCTCGCCATAAAGTGTCTGGGCGGCTTCGGCGTCGATCAGGGTCATCGAGCCTTTGACCAGGTTATGGCGCTCCAGAAAAGCATCATCGGTTTTGGCCAGGACATCGACAATGGCATTGCCGATACCAACCACATGGTGCTCAAAAGGCCCGGAAGAAAACATGGCGTGTCCTGTTTTTTATTTTCAACTCCGCCCTTGTAATGAATAACAATAAAGAAAGAAACCCATTTGAATTGTGCCGCCGGCTTTATTAAGGTGGCGGGGTGAAAAAGGAGTTTCGCGATGTCCCATTCCAGCCGATCCCGGTTTTTGTTTCTTGCTGTTTTGTTTGGTGCGGGTTGTGTCAGCACATCGGACGAAGATCTGGCACGTGGCTCGCTAGTCACTTCCCAGGCCGCCAACCCTTCGGGTGTGGAAACGCCCCCAAACCCAACCCCAGAGCCGGTTTCGTCCACTCCCCTCGTGGCGGATCCTGACGCTCTTTTGGGGCTTGAGCCGCGCGAAATCCAGGCCTTGCTGGGGCCGGTTTCGCTGAAACGCTGGGAAGGCGAAGGTCAGGTCATGCAGTTCACCAACGGCCAGTGTGTGATGGATATCTATTTTTATGAAAGCGAACCGGGTGGTGCGTTTCAGGCGACATACCTAAGCGCCCGGACAAAAACCGGCGCCGATGTAGATGCCGCCTCATGCCTGGTGTCGCTACTACCTAACTAATGGTTTTGGCTTCATAGGCGCACAGGTCGGACACCGGGCATTTGGTGCATTCGGGTTTCCGTGACTTGCAAATGTAGCGCCCGTGCAGGATCAGCCAATGGTGGGCGTCTTTAAGATATTTTTCGGGGATCACCTTCAAAAGGCCAAGCTCAACCTCCAGCGGCTTTTTCCCCGGCGCCATTCCGGTGCGGTTGGCGACCCGGAACAGGTGCGTATCTACCGCAATCGTCGCCTGGCCAAAAGCGGTGTTGAGAACCACGTTGGCGGTCTTGCGCCCGACACCGGGAAGTTTTTCCAGTTCCACCCGGTCTTGGGGCACCTGGCCGCCATACTGCTCTATCAGCATTTCACTCAAGCGGATGACGTTTTTTGCCTTGGTGTTGTAAAGCCCGATGGTCTTGATGTAATCCTTGAGCCGGTCGATCCCCAGCGCCACCATTTTTTCAGGGGTATCTGCAACCTTGAATAAAGGGCCAGTGGCTTTGTTGACCCCGACATCGGTTGATTGCGCGGAAAGAACCACGGCGACCAACAGGGTAAAAGGATTGATGTAATCCAGCTCGCCCCTTGGTGCCGGGCTTTCCTTCTTTAATCGCGCGAAAAATTCCTCGATCTGGTTTTTATTCATACCGGAACCCTTTAAAGAATGTCTTTCAACGTATAAAGCCCGGGCTTTTTGCCCTTAAGCCAGTGAGCTGCCAAAACCGCGC
>SMXR01000068.1 GCA_004356215.1 Alphaproteobacteria bacterium
CCATTTCAAAAACCCGGTCATACACCGTGTAGGAATAACTCTGGTAATAAGACCCAAAGGCCCCGCCGTATCCGTGGTGGTAACCAAATGCCGACCCGAAACCGTGGTGATACCCGTAAGGATAATAATAAATTGGATATCCGTAGCCGTAGTGGCCGCCATGGCCGTATCCATACCCCCAATAGGAATAACCCAGGCCGCCATAATAGGGGGCACGGTAGCCCGGGCGCGTTTCAGTCATCGGCGGGGAAACAGAAAAGTCAATTTTAACAACAATATCCGGGGTGGTTGCACCGGCGGGGGTAAAGCCCTCGGTGCGGAGATATTGTGAGACAAGCCGGGCATAATTTTGCAGTTCCAGGCTGCCTTTTTTACCTTCGGTCTTGGCTATAACAATAAACGTTTCACCGGCTGGTAATGCCAGGTCATGAAACCGGGTGACATCAGTCCGGTAGCTGCTGGCGCAGGCGCCCAGCAGTAATGCCATCAGGATTATTGCGAAATAGGTTTTAACCATGGTGAAAGTCTACGCCAAAATAGATGAACATTCAATGAACGTATGGGGTTTAGGTAAGTCCGATGATTTTGTGAATATCCTTCAGGATTGGTGAGGCCAGGGCATTGGCGCGCCCGGCTCCATCCTTAAGAATTCCATCGACATATCCGGGGTCGGCCCTAAGCCTGGCCATTTCAGCGGTAATCGGGGAAAGTTTGGCCACCGCCAGGTCGCTGAGGGCGGCTTTGAAATCGGCAAACCCCTTGCCGGCAAATTCTGTGCAAACATCGGCCCTGGGCTTATCCGCAAGGGCGCCATAAATAGTGATCAGGTTCAGTGCTTCGGGGCGGGCGGCAAGACTTTCAACATCGCCTGGAATCGGCTCGGAATCGGTGCGTGCCTTGCGGATTTTTTTGGCGATGGTATCGGCATCATCGGTCAGGTTTATCCGCGATAATTCAGACGCATCTGACTTGCTCATTTTCTGGGTGCCATCCTTCAGCGACATGACCCGGGCGCCCTCTTTCAGGATCACCGGTTCAACCATCGGGAAAAAATCAACGCCGAAGTCGTTATTAAATTTCTGGGCAATATCGCGGGTCAACTCAAGATGTTGTTTTTGATCTTCGCCGACCGGCACCCGATCCGCCTTGTAAAGAAGGATGTCTGAAGCCATCAGAGTTGGGTAAACATAAAGCCCAACACTGGCTCTTTCCTTGTGTTTGCCGGCCTTGTCCTTGAACTGGGTCATGCGGTTAAGCCAGCCCAGGCGTGCCACGCAATTGAAAATCCACGCCAGTTCGGCGTGCGCGGGCACCGCGCTCTGGTTAAAAAGAATAGAAGTTTTAGGGTCAATCCCCGAAGCTATATAGGCGGCGGCGGCTTCCCGGGTATTTGCTCTCAGGGTTTTTGGATCCTGAAAGGTCGTGATGGCATGAAGATCAACAACGCAATAAAGACATTCATAATCGTCCTGCAATCGCACCCAGTTTTTCAATGCCCCAAGGTAATTGCCAAGGTGCATGTTGCCGGTGGGCTGGGCGCCGGAAAAGACCCGTTCCTTGCTGGTTTTTTTTATGTCTTTGTTGCCCATCATACCCTGTACCCCTAGTAGAGCGTCAATCCTTTCGCAAGGAGAATTTTCCCTTAGCGTTCCGGCCCTCCCGGCGAAAACAAATGGCGTACTTCGGCCATGTTTACCGCCCCGCTGATGCGTGCCGAGGCACCGTAAACCACCAACCCCAGCACTATCACCGCAGCCAACGCGGCCACCCCCTCAAAGAGGCCCATCTTAAAATAGGGGGCCAACAGCGCCGCCGCACCAAAAACCAGCGCCCCCATAACAATGCTGGAGCCCAATATTTTCAGGATTTTTTCCCTCAATCGCTTATCCATGTGAAAATGGCCGCGCTTGCTCAAGGTCAGGTAAAGCAGGGTGACATTCAGCCACGACGCAATGGCTGTGGCCAGCGCCAGACCGACATGGGCGAAGTATTGCATCAGGATAATATTCAAAACAAAGTTCACGCCAACACTGATCAGGGCAAATTTTACCGGGGTTTTGGTGTCTTTCCGGGAATAATAGGCCGGGGTTAAAACCTTGACCAAAACATACGCCGGCAGGCCAATAACATAGGCTGTCAGCGCCGCTGCAGTGGCAGCAGTGTCAAGTGCGTCAAAGGCGCCGCGCTGGAACAAAACCCCGATCAATTCATTCGGAATAACGGCCAGCGCTACAGCGGCCGGCACGGTTAACAAAAGCGCGGCCTCCATCGCCCGGTTCTGTTGAAAGATGGCTTTTTTGCTGTCGCCGGAACTGAGCGCGTGGCTTAAAGTTGGCAACAGAACGGTGCCGACCGCAACCCCGATGACCCCGATTGGCAACTGGTTCAGGCGGTCGGCGTAATAAAGGAACGACAGCGATCCTTCAGGCAAAAATGAGCTTAAGACGACATCAATAATCAGGTTGATCTGCATCACCCCGGCGCCAAAGATGACCGGCAGCATGACCCGGCCCAGCTCGCGAACCCTGGGGGTTAGCCTGGGCACCAAAAGCCTGGGGCTGAACCCGGCCCGTTTTAGCCCGCGGAGCATCCAAACCAGCTGAATGATCCCGGCCAAGGTGACGGCGCGGGCCAGCATGGCGCCCGTGACCAGTTCGCTATCATGGAAAAACAGGATTGAGGTCAACAGTGTCAGATTCATCAAAATTGGCGCGGCAGCGCCGGTGGCAAAGCGCCCCAATCCGTTCAACACGCCGCCAATAAGCGCCACGGTTGAAATCAGCATCAGGTAGGGAAACGTCATGCGGGCGAAATCCACCGCAAGCGCAAATTTTTCCGGCTCTTCGAGAAAGCCCGGGGCCAGCAAGATCATCACCCAGGGCATCGCGACCTGCATCAGCACAGAAAAAACCAACAGGATGCTGAGCAAAATACTTAAGGATTCTTCGGCGAATTGTTCGGCCAGTTTTCTTTTTTCAGCGTTTTTCCCGCTGCCCAACAGGCCGCAAAAGATAGGCACAAAAGCGGCGCTGAAGGCCCCCTCAGCAAACAGCCGGCGAAAAAAGTTGGGAAACTTAAAGGCAACAAAAAAAACATCCGAAACCAGCCCGGCGCCCAGGAATTTGGCCATAAAGACGTCCCGGGCAAATCCCAGAACGCGACTGATCAAAGTCAGGCCGCTGAAGGTTGAAATGGATTTCCATAGCGACATCTCTGGATTAGTTTTCCTTCCCCGGAGCAATTTCGGCGCCGAGGTGTTTATTCAGTGCGCTCTTTATTTTTTCCAATTGGCCGGCATCCAAAATCTTGTTGCCATCCCGGTCCTGGATATAAAAAACATCCACCGCGCGGGCGCCATAGGTGGCAACATGGGCGCTGAAAATGGCGCAACCATGGCGCACCAGGATCCTCGTCAATTGATAGAGAAAACCAATTTTGTCGCGCCCCTTTACCTCGAGAACGGTAAAATTTGAACTGATCTCATTATTGAAACGCACCCGCGAAGGAATTTTAAAGCCCCCTTTGCGGTCCTCGATCAGGTTTCGCTGGCTGGGGATTTTAAATGTTTGCAGGGTATTAACCGAAAGCCCTTTTAACCTCGTCATCAGTTCTTTTTTCTTTTCCTTTGAGGAAAACAGGTCGCTGACCGGATTATCGACAACGAAACTATTGAGCCGGCGGCCATCCTTCAGGGTAAACCCGCGGGCATCCAGAATATTAATGCCACCCGCCGCCAACCCCCCGGCCAGGTTTGGAAAAAACTCAGGCCCAGCAGGGGCAACAGCGCTAATCCTGAAAATATCAGATCCTTCCTGGAGACTGATATCAACCGCAATTTTATTTCCGGACGGGCGAGCTACCAGAAGCGCCTCTTTGACCTGAACCGGGGTGCGATCCGCCAACCAGTAATTTTCCGGAAACAAATCCAATAACGCTTTAGGGGTTTTTACCTTTTTCTTTTTCAGGGCTTTTTTAAGGGCGGCTTTCTTTTCCTGGTTTTGGGCGGCGCGGGCTTCCTTGACGCTTTCTTTGGTAAACCAGGGTTTTGACGCGGTATACAGGTCAGACAACAGCCGATGCTTCCAGGCGGTCCAGATATTGGGCCCGACCGCCATGATATCGGCGATCGTCAGCACCGTTAAGAGCCTGAGCCGCTCCAGGGTGCCAACCTGTCTGGTAAAGGTTTTGAGGGTCTCAGGGTCGGAGATGTCGCGTTTAAAAGCAACGTTGCTCATCAAAAGGTGGTAACGAACCAGCCAGGCCACCAGGTCAGTTTCAGCCGGGGTAAAGCCTACCCGGGGGCACAGCGTTCTGGCAATCCCTTCGCCCAGTTCGGAATGGTCGCCGCCACGCCCCTTGGCGATATCATGCAAAAACAGTCCCATATACAGCGCCGAGCGCGACAAAATGGTGCCGGCAATTTCGGTGCCCAGCGTTTGCACATCGCCAAGCCCGCCTTTTTCGATCTGGGCCAACAGGCCAATGGCGCGAATGGTATGCTCATCCACCGTGTAGTAGTGGTACATATCCTGCTGGGTCTGGGCGACAGCGCGGCCAAAATCAGTAACAAACAGCCCCAAAACCCCGGCTTCATTCATCCGCCGCAAGCCGGTTTCAGGATCGCGTTTTGAGGTCAGCACCTCCATAAAGGCATCGTTGGCAGCCGGGTCACGGCGCAGCCGTGCATTGATAAGCTGGCGGTGGCTGGAAATCAGCCGTAGCGCATCGGGGTGAATATCGTAGCCATGCCTGTCAGCCACGGCAAAAATCCGAACCATGTTCTCCGGGTACTTTTTAAAATTCTTTTTATCGGGAACCGTGAGACGGCCGCCGTCAAGGGGAAATCCTTCCACCCTTTTTTTACCCGGCAGCGAGGCCCAGTCGAATAGGCCTTTTTTCTGGTGACGCGCTTCCAAAAGAGCGCAAAAAACCCGGGTCAGGTCGCCAACGCTTTTAACCGTCAGAAAGTAATGTTTCATGAACCGTTCGATTTTGGTCATACCGGGGCGATCGTGATAGCCAAACTCATCGGCCAAAGCCAACTGCAAATCAAAGGTCAGGCGCTCTTCGGCGCGGCCATTGCTAAGGTGTATGTGTTGGCGAACCGTCCACAGAAAATTCTCGGCCTTTTTGAAGGTCGCTAGTTCGTCTTTTCGCAATAATTTTTTCTTGGCCAGGCCGGCAATATCTTCTACCCCGTATAAAAACCGTGCCAGCCAAAACAAGGTGTGTAAATCGCGCAGGCCGCCCTTGCCATCCTTCAGGTTAGGCTC
>SMXR01000069.1 GCA_004356215.1 Alphaproteobacteria bacterium
TGCTGCCGTAATCGGGGCAGATCCGGCAACAATCCTGGCGGCTGTCACCCCGGTGCCCGATACCATGTCTGAATACCATTTTGCCGGCCTGTTACGGAAAAAAAGGGTGGAATTGATCGATTGTAAAACCATCCCTTTGAAGGTTCCGGCAACCGCGGAAATTGTTCTTGAAGGCCATGTGTCATTAGACGATTACCGCGATGAGGGGCCTTATGGTGACCACACCGGATATTACAATTCGGTGGAGCAATTTCCAGTTTTTACCATTTCAGCCATCACTATGCGCAAAAATCCGATCTATCTTTCGACCTACACCGGGCGACCGCCGGATGAACCAAGCATACTTGGTGAGGCTCTAAACGAAATTTTTGTCCCGCTTTTACAAAACCAGTTTCCCGAAATTCAGGATTTCTGGCTCCCGCCCGAAGGCTGTTCGTACCGGGTAGCGGTGGTCAGCATTAAAAAATCTTATCCCGGTCAAGCCAAGCGGATCATGATGGGCATCTGGTCGTATCTGCGACAGTTTATTTACACCAAGTTTGTGATTGTTGTTGATGACGACATCAATATTAGAAGCTGGGAAGATGTGATCTGGGCAATCTCGACCCGGATGGACCCGGTTCGCGATGTCACGCTGGTGGAAAATACACCTATCGATTATCTTGATTTCGCCTCACCACAATCCGGGCTTGGCGGCAAAATGGGCTTGGATGCGACAACAAAAATCGGGTCCGAGACCACCCGTGAGTGGGGAACCAAAATTAAAATGAGTGAAGATATTGTTGATCTTGTTACCAACAAATGGCCAAAATTGGGGCTTCCCGGCAGCGGCAAACCTTCCGGGCCTAAGAAATGATACAAGCAAAACCTTGGCTCCACCCAAAACCAATCTTTATCACAAAAATATGATTTCCAGTTGTTTGGCCCGGCCCATAATATTGTAGGG
Organism: Alphaproteobacteria bacterium; assembly: GCA_004356215.1. GTDB lineage: Bacteria > Pseudomonadota > Alphaproteobacteria > Sphingomonadales > SMXR01 > SMXR01. The sequence goes on from SMXR01000069.1 coordinate 947, forward strand.
GTATGTGGCCATTGGTCACGCTTGGGAAGGCCCATAGTTTGGGTAACAGTCTGCTTTCCCAAAAATACATAAGTAAGAATTGATTTATTCAATTCCCTTGCACCCTCCTCAAGGCCCCCGCCGTTAAAAGCGGGGGTCTTTTTTATATTCAAGCGATAAAAATGTGCTAATCAAACCCCGACACAATGGAAATAATTTTTGGACACTAAATATCCCTCCTATGGCAGAAGAAAACCAACCCTTTGACCTGCTGGATAAGGTCATCCAGGAAACCCTGAAAGCCGGGTGCGATGCGGCTGAGGCGGTTTTTGTAAATCTTGACGGTGTTTCGGTCACGGTTCGCAATGGCAAGCTGGAACAGGTTGAAAGGCCCGCCGAAACAGCCTTGGGCCTGCGGGCGTTTTACGGCCACCGGCAAACATCACTTTCAACCTCTGACCTCTCTCAGGGCGCGCTTGAAAAGCTGGTTGAACAGGCGGCAGCCATTGCAAAAATTTCACCGGAGGATCCTTATTGCGGCCTGGCTTGCAAAGAGGAATTGCTCACAGGGCCGGCCAGAGACTTGCAAATCTTTGATCCCACTACCCCGAAAACCGAAGCTCTGAGGGATCTAGCGCTTAAGGCTGAGGCTGCGGCTTTTGAAGAAAAAGCCATCAGCAATTCTGAGGGCGCCGAAGCCAGTTGGAATAAAGCCACCAAGAGCCATCTGACGTCTACCGGATTTCAGGGCAGCACATCTTCTTCAAGTTTTCAAATTTCTGCCGTGGTCATTGCTGGAAAAGATGATGGCATGGAACGGGATTACGATTATTCGGTCAGCCGGTATTTTCAAGACTTGGAGCCCGCGGAAAAAATTGGTCACAGTGCCGCAGAACGCACAATCAAGAGATTAAACCCGAAAAAAGTATCCACGCAAACAGTGCCGGTTATTTTTGAAAAACGAGCCGCGGCCAGCCTGCTGGGCCATTTTTCTGGCGCTATCAATGGCGCCCAGGTGGCCCGGGGTGTCACTTTTTTAAAGGAAACCATGGACATGCCTGTTTTTGCCAAGGGCATAGATATCATTGATGACCCCTTGCGAATAAGAGGGTTGGCGTCCCGGCCCTTTGATGGCGAAGGGGTTGCCACGGAAAAAAGACATTTTATTAAAAGTGGGGCATTAAAATCCTGGCTGCTTGATTGCCCGTCCGCGCGGGAACTCGGCTTAAAGACAACCGGCCATGCCTCGCGTTCCCTGGCTGGTGTTCCCCACCCATCGCCGACAAATTTTTACATGGAGAATGGGGAAGTTTCCCTAAACGACATGATCAAGAATGTTGGCACAGGTTTTCTGGTGACCGAATTGATTGGTATGGGGGTGAATTTGGTTACCGGCGATTATAGCCGCGGCGCCACAGGCTTTTGGATTGAGAAGGGCGAGATTGCCTATCCGGTTAATGAGGTAACAATCGCCGGAAATCTTAAAGATATGTTTTTAAACCTTGCCCCGGCGTCTGACCTGGAATTTAAGGGCGCGGTTAACGCCCCTTCCCTGCTGCTGGGGGCCATGACGGTTGCCGGCACATGACCCGGACATATTCTGAAAAAAAAGATTTTTCACTGCTAAAAAATGCGGTTCTTGAAGCCGGCGCCCTGGCCCTGGCGGGGTTGGGTAAAACCAATCTGAAAACTTGGTTAAAACGAGGTGTTGAACCGGTTAGTGAAATTGATCTGGCGGTTAATGATCTACTGAAAAAGACCTTGATGGAGGCCCGCCCGGATTATGGCTGGCTGTCGGAAGAAAGCACGGACAATTCCGCCCGGTTGGACAAAAAATTTGTTTGGGTGGTTGATCCTATTGACGGTACCCGGGCCTTTATCAAAGGCGCGAAGGATTTTTCAATTTGCGTTGCCCTGCTGGAAGGTGACCGGCCGATTTTAAGTGTTTTGTTCGCTCCAGCGCGGGATGAATATTTTTCGGCCATAAAAAACCAGGGGGCTTTCCTAAACAATAAACAGATCCAGGTTGGCACGACCTCAGGGATCCCGGGGATGAAACTGCAGGGTGATGCCGGATACTTTAAAAATGTGAAACGGTGGCAAACCCCCTGGCCGGAAATGACCTTTGGTAAATACCAATCATTTGCTCTGCGGATTGCCAGCGTAGCCGCCGGAAACTTTGATGCCGCCATCTCGGCCCGTCCCAAAAGCGAATGGGATGTAGCAGCAGCCGACCTAATCGTAACCGAGGCCGGTGGAATGTGTTGTGATGGTGAGGGGAAGGCTTTTGTTTATAATCAGGAAAATACCCGATTAGCAGAAATCGTGGCAACAACCCCTGCCCTTTTGCCTGAAATTCTAGAACGAATGCAGGGGCGAAAACCTAAAAATACTTCCTGATTGTAAAAATTGCTTTAGCGCCAGCATTCGGGAAATTATTGAGGTTGGTATCCTTGTACTGGACCCCCCATTCAAGACCGATCAAATCGACAAAAAGCCCGACGTTCCAATCCCATTTGTTAAACCCGCCTTCAAAGTCTTCATAACCAATACCTATTTCGATCGACATCGGAGGCAAGTTCTGAAGCGGGACCGGAAATTCTGCACTGGTGTAGGTATAGATCGAACGGCCACCGCCAAATTCACGGTTATCAGGCGTAACAGCAAAACCACCGGTCAAGTAAGCCAGGCCAAAATCGCGCGAGATTGAACCGCGAACCTCATAATACCCGGTGGAATCCCCACTGCCGTGAAAGCTATCGTAGGAAAGCGCCAGGTTAAAATCATAGGCCCCGCGCGTGGTGGTATAACCAAGATAAAATTCAGTCTCAAAGTCGTGTCCGAAAGGATCATCAAAATTTGCGATAAAGACTCCGCCGTAAAGGCCATTTTCGTGGACCAGGTCAAGAATTCCATACCCGGAGACATCGCCGCCAGAGCGCGAAATCCCCCGGAAAACCCGGTCGGAAAAAAAGGCAAGCTCGCCCTCAAGCGTCAACTCACCTGCTGTTGCGCCAGAACCAAAAGTTGGAAATAGAAGCGCCGCCAGGGTGAGACCAAAAACCAAAGATTTAAAATTCATCTTCACAAAATCCTATTCTTTTACCAGGGTCCCGGCCTCAAGCGCTAGCGCCGGGTCGAGGCGAACTGATCGCCAATTAATACGCCAATCCACATGGGGGCCCGAAGCCCGCCCGGTGGCCCCAAGACCAGCAATAACTTCTCCCATCTTTACCTGTTGGCCAACCGAGACATTGATTTCGGCCAAGTGCATCAGGGTCGATGTCAGCCCGAAACCATGGTCAATAATTATAATGCCGCCTTCAAGCAGGAATTCCCTCTCAGCCAGCGTCACCACCCCGCTTGCCGGCGCCTTCACCGGGGTCATCAAAGGTGCTGCAATATCAAGGCCGAAATGGGGCCAACGCGGTTCGCCGTTCAGGATTCTTTGCGAGCCGTAAACACCGCTGATACGGCCCTCGGCAGGGAGCATAAATCCAGCCACCCAATCGGTGGCCTCGGTCACCCCTTTACGCGCCTCCCGCACCATCGCGGTTTCTTTTGCGCGACGTATTTTTTCCTCCTCGGGAATTGTTACAGTTTTTTGTGGTAAGCCATCAATCCGTTCTATTTGGTATACTTGTTTCGCAATTTTTAACGTCTGCTCCAGGGTTTTTCCGTCGTTATAGATAATTTTCAAATTTGCTTCAGGTCCGGCATCCCGGGCAAAGCCAAAAACAAAACGCCCTTGGCTATCTACCTTAATTGGCTCGCCATCGAGGAAAACCTGTGCGCCCGGCTGGTCTTGTCCCAAAATCAGTCCGCCTTGTTTCAGGGCACCGTGAAGCTCCAGCGCGTGAGAATGATTTGGCAATAATATGAGCAAACCAAAGCCGACGCAAAATGACAGCCACTTAAAAATAAATGGAGCTAAACTTTTGGTTGTCATTCGCTTATTTCCTTATGCCTTTTCATGGCTGCCTCGGGGGTGGCGTAGGCCTCCTGGCGCTCCACCGACCAATATTTCAATTGATTGATGGGAATTCGTTTCCTGGTTACCCCGCACAAAACATAATCACCACCACTCAGGACCTCAAAATTTCCGTCCTCATACCTGACTTGGGCTTCTTTTTTAAAACCTATCAAAACAGGCTCCCTTGATCTTTTTTCGAAGGTTTGGCTTTTCTGTGACCAGGGGCCTTATTTTTTGCCGGAGGTTCGCTGCCAGAGGCCACGACAGGCACATGCCCGTCTTTAAATTCAATGTCAAGGGCGGCCCCGGGCCCAATATTTTTAGCAAATGTCACCGCCTTTCCTCCAGAGTCACGGATTACCGCAAAGCCGCGCTTTAAAATGGAATGATACCCCAGGCTTTCAAAGACCCGGCCTAGCGAAGACAGTTTGGAAACCCTGGCCTGGGATGTGGTAACGAAAGCCATCTCAAGGCGTCTGGAATAGTCCTCAAACCGGCTCATCTTTAAATGCACGCTTTGGCGAATGGTCAGGACGGTAAGGCCACCGGCAATGCGCTGCAACTTAAGCGCCTGACCCTGCAAAAACGATGCCAGCCCTCTTGGCAGGCGGATATTCAAATCATCGAGGCGCTGGGTTGCCAACCCCAAAATATCCCTAGGCGAGGGTAGGCCGCGTTCAAGGCCGGCCAGTTTGTCGTGCAATCCTTTAAAAAATCGCCGCCGGGCGGCTTCCAAACGCTGGGTCAGGTCAGCGGTCTTAAATTGTAAGTCAGACCTGACCGGAACCGCAGCCTCCGCCGCAGCCGTTGGGGTGGGCGCCCGGTGGTCAGAGGCGAAATCTATCAGCGTGGTATCGGTTTCATGGCCAACCGCAGAAATCAACGGAATTTCACTTGCCGCCGCGGCCCGGACAACTATCTCTTCATTGAAGGCCCATAAATCTTCAAGGCTGCCGCCGCCACGGGCAACGATCAAAAGATCAGGCCTGGTAATCCTTTCGCCTGGTTTGAGGGCGTTAAACCCCGCAATGGCCCGGGCAATCTGGCCGGCTGCTTCCCTACCCTGAACCTGGACTGGCCAGACAATGACATGGCGTGGAAAGCGATCATTCAAACGATGCAGAATATCTTGGATTACCGCCCCGGTGGGCGATGTAATCACCCCGATGGTCGATGGAATATAGGGGAGGGATTTTTTGCGTTCAGGGGAAAAAAGGCCTTCCGCCGCTAGCTTTTTCTTACGCTCTTCCAAAAGCGCCATCAAGGCCCCCTCGCCCGCTGGTTCCATGCGGCTGATCACCAGTTGATATTTAGAGCGTTGCGGATAGGTGCTGAGCTTGCCCTCGCAAACCACTTCCAAGCCATCCTCAGGGACAAAGGGAAGTTTGGCGGCTACCCCTTTCCAGCAGACCGCTTCGAGGACAGCATTTTCGTCTTTCAGTGATAAATAAACGTGGCCCGAGGCGGCACGCATCAGGCCGGAAATTTCGCCGCGGACCCGGACATAGGAAAAGGTGTCTTCGACCATGCGTTTAAGGGCCAGCGACAGCTCGCTGACGCTAAATTCAGGGATATTTACTTTTTTATCCGTCACGTTGTTTTCCACCCCAATCCTTAAGGTTACAGCATGCCAAACCAGAAGCGTCCCGGCAACATGAACATTGCGCTTTTATGGCGGGCGGCGTTTTGCTAGAACGAAGGTCTCAAACAGAAGGGGCGGGAAATGAATGTACTTGTGATTGGCTCTGGCGGCCGTGAACATGCTCTCTGCTGGGCTATCCGAAAATCCGATTTGGTTGACGAATTGTTTTGCGCGCCGGGCAATGGCGGTATTGCGGACGAGGCCACATGCGTCGACCTGAATGCCAGCAACGCCAATGAGGTCATTAATTTTTGTAAAGACCATGCTATCGGCCTTGTGGTCGTTGGCCCCGAAGCTCCGTTGGTTGCGGGCCTGGTGGATAAACTGACAGGTGCTGGTATCAAGGCCTTCGGCCCTTCGGCCAAGGCCGCGCAATTGGAAGGCTCAAAAGGGTTCACCAAGGATATTTGCGCCAAATACAACATTCCCACGGCTGGATACAAAAGATGCCATTCGCTTCCCGAAGCCCTAGCCTATCTTGAACAGGTTGGCGCCCCGATTGTGATCAAGGCAGACGGGCTGGCCGCCGGTAAAGGGGTGATCATCGCCAAAACTTTGGATGATGCGCAAAAGGCAACCAGGGACATTTTCGGCGGACAGTTTGGCGAGGCTGGCAACAGTGTTGTAATTGAAGAATTTCTGGTCGGGGAAGAGGCAAGTTTTATTGCCCTGGTAGATGGTGAGACGGTCCTGCCACTGGCAACGTCGCAAGACCACAAGCGCGCCTTCGAGGGCGATGAAGGGCCCAATACCGGCGGCATGGGGGCGTATTCCCCCGCGCCAGTGATGACCGAAGAGATGTGTTCCCGGGTGATGGATGAAATTATGATACCTACGGTTAAAGCGATGACCGCGGAAGGGGCGGCATTCAAAGGTGTTTTATATGCAGGTTTAATGATCACCGAAAAAGGGCCGGAATTGATAGAATTTAATTGCCGGTTTGGGGACCCGGAATGCCAGGTGATTTTGTTCCGTCTTGTTTCCGACCTGGTTCCTGCCCTTTTGGCATCAATTGAGGGCACATTGGATCAAATTTCACTCGACTGGCACGACCAGGTGGCGATGGCAGTGGTGATGGCCGCCAAGGGATATCCGGGGCATTACGAAAAAGGAAACCCAATTCAGGGACTGAAAGACGCAAGTAGCGGAGAAAATATTCATATTTTTCACGCCGGAACCGCCATAAAAGATGGCAGGATCATTGCCATCGGGGGGCGGGTTTTAAATATAACCGCGCGCGGAAATACCGTAACAAAGGCCCGTGATCTGGCTTACCAGGCGATAGCAAAAATTGATTGGAAAAACGGATTTTATCGCAAGGATATTGGCTGGCGCGCTATTGAGCGGGAAAAGGATTAATCTATTTTTTCTTTCGCGCCAATTTTTTTGGTGCCTTTCTCGGCTCATCATTCACAATATGAACCACCCGTTGCGGGTAAGGGAATTCAATTCCGGCTTCGTGGAACTTTTTCCAGATAGTACCCATTACGTCGCTGTTAACATTGGCAATGCCATTTTGCGGATCATTGATCCAAAACCGCAGCTCAAGTTCGACCCCGTTGTCACCAAACCCTTTAATAAGTGCCCGAGGGTCCATTTCTTCCAGAGAGCGTTCGTGTTTTTTCGCAGCATTGATCATTATTTTCCGGGCTAAATCAAGATCTGATTTATAGGAGACACTAATCGGTATCCGGCGCCGGACAACACGGTTGGTGTGCGACCAGTTTATCACCGGCTTGGTGATCATGTCCTCGTTTGGGATCAGGTATTCAGTGCCATCCCTGGTAATGACAGACGTATAACGCGCCGCCAGTTTGTTGACCGAGCCATAAGTATCCTGAATCTGGATGACATCGCCGGGTTTGATTGATCGATCCATTAAAAGAATTACCCCCGAGATAAAATTGGAAACGACCTTTTGCATGCCAAAACCAATACCAACACCCAGCGCGCCGCCAAAGACCGCAAGCGCGGTTAAATCAATCCCGGTGGTATTAAGGGCAAGGAGGAACGCCAGGGAAACAAAACTGATTTTGGTGACCTTGCCAATCAAAACTTTGATCGAGGGGTTGATCCCGCGAACTGATTTTAGCTGGGCCTCGACAACCCGGGATAGGAAGAGGGAAAACCAGATTAAAGCAATAAATGTAATGAGGCCCCAAATTACGTCATAGGCAGAAATGTTTGCATTCCCGAAATTGATCGAGGCGCTTTTTAAAATCTCGACCAGGGGTGTTAACAGTCCGAAAATATTCAGCGCCGCAACCAGCCAGACAAAAAGTGCAACGGCTCTGGAAAGCCAGGAATTGCTTATAAAACTGGTGAAAAGACGGATGACAATCCAGGCTGTCACCAGGCTCATGGCAATCTGGAACAACCCGCCGGGAAGAACCAACAGTTCTGTTGTAAGGCGGGCAACAAACAAAAGGATGAGTATAATTATCGGCCGGTAAAGCGGCCTAATATGTGGCTCGGTCCTGGCAAAAAATTTATTCTTTTCAGCCAGTCTTTCCCCGGCGTTGCCAAGGCCTTTCAGGCAAAAATGGACAACCCCGCCAATCAGAAGAAGAAAAACGACCTGAACCAGCGTTTCGGTGGACAACACCACCTGTTGGACCCACATCCAGAATTCGTTAATCAGTTCAATCACCCTGTCCAAGGAACCGCCCCCCTTTAATTCTTAAATTCGATATTAACGCCTGATTCTAAAAAAATCTTGCATTAATTTTCTCGCACGCGCTTCACCAATGCCTTCAAAAACTTCCGGGCAGTGGTGGCTGCTGGAACTTCCAAAAATTTTTGGCCCATGGATTACCCCACCCATCTTTTCATCCCCGGCGCCAAAATAAAGCCGCCTGATGCGGGCAAAAGAAATCACCTGGGCGCACATCGGGCAAGGTTCCAGGGTGACATAGAGGTCACACCCGGTCAGGCGTTCGCTTCCCATAACCTCACATCCCTTTCGGATTACCAGCATTTCGGCATGGGCGCTCGGGTCTTTCAA
>SMXR01000070.1 GCA_004356215.1 Alphaproteobacteria bacterium
CTCTTCGGTCAATAATTCAGTCTGTTTTTCCGCTTCCGCCCTAGCTTCCTTCTCCTGGGAAATGGCTATAGAAAGATTGTTCAGCATTGAATCCATGGCATTGCCAATTTCTGCAATCTCATCGTGCCCCCTAAAGCCACATCTTGCTTCGAGATTTCCCTTCATCACCTGGTGTGACGTCAAAGCCAATTTGTTGGCCCTGACCATGACTTTTTTTCGCATAAACAAGGCCGATGCTAGTCCGATAAACGCCAAAAACCCGCTTAGGATGGCGATTAATGTCATCAGTGATTCAGACCTGCCGGTCAATATGTCAAGTTGGGATAGCGTGCGTTTATCCACCATCTCGATAAACTCGCCGATGGGTCGCATTATCAGGGCTACTTCGGTGTGGTACTCGTCGCTATGAAGAAGGGCGAGGGCAAAGGCGGGATCGGGATCTCCAACCCTTTCAAATTTGCCGGAGCCATCATCAAAACGACCGATTATAGCCTGCTGGGTAATGAATTCGAGTTTGGCCAGGTCATCCGAACGGTGTTTGGCCTCGGTCAATTTGGCGAATTCCTCGACGGTGACACCAACCTCCAACAGTCGGGCCTCCAGGCTTAATGCAACCCCTTCGCCTTCGCTCATGAGGGGTTGGCCCGCGACCAAAAGATCCCAGTATACCCCTTCGTAACCGTTCGGGCGTGCCTCGTCGCCGTCCATTATTGCCAAAACGCGCTCAAAATACCCAAGAAATTTGGGGTCTGATGTCGCCGCATAGGATCGAGCGAACCGGGTGAGATCGCCGGAATAATGGCGCAACTCGTCAGCCAGATGCAAAGTTTTGACTCGGTTCGCCTGGGCATTTTTAACTTCAAGAATATTGTTTAAACAGAGCACCGTGCTGACAATTATAGCCAGTGATAATGTCGCGACCAAGACTACATAAGACCGCAAGAAGTTTTGAATTTTCATGTCAAGTTACCCCCTATTAAGGTGCCAAAAACGGTAGGAATAAACTTTGACCCTCAAAAGAGTTCAATGCAATAAAATTTGCATATTTTCGATTTTTGCTTTGAAATGATTTCTTTATAGCTTTAGGAATGAAAAAGCAGGGCGGGGTTCAAATGACTAACAAACAATGTCTGAAATCTGCGATCGTTGCGCTTCTGGGCACATTACTTTTGCCTGGAACCGCCTTTGCCGCCGGGGGGGAAATGCCCTCGCTGGTTCATGACATCGGGATAAGTCTTTTGCTGGCCGGGGTTTTGGCGGTTATTTGTGTCCGCCTGAAGATCCCCAGTATTGCCGCCTTTCTGGTGGCCGGGATTATCGCCGGACCGATCGGGCTTGGCCTGGTAACAGACTCGGGCAACATCGATACAATATCCCAGCTCGGTTTTATCTTTTTGTTGTTCATGATCGGGCTGGAAATAGACGTTAAAAAAATCTTCAATAGTGGAAAAACGATCATTGTGACGGGTTTGTTACAATTCCCGTTGAGCCTGCTGTTTGGCTTTGGGGTAGTGAAACTATTGCTGCTTCTCGGAATTGGCACGGCGGTCTTGAGCGGCTATCCCTATTCCGCCCTCTATATCGGCATTATCATGGCGATGTCCTCGACCCTTTTGGTGGTGAAACTGTTCCAGGTGAATTTTGAACTGGATACCGAACCGGGCCGAATAGCCCTTGGTCTTCTGATTTTCCAGGACATCTGGGCGATCATAGTGATTTTGATCCAACCCAACCTCAGCAACCCGGAAATTGTCCCGATCCTTATGTCGTTCCTGGGTATTGCACTGCTGATCGGCAGTACTGTCGCCTTGTCCCGTTATCTGGCTGCGATCGGTTTTAAATGGATTGCCAAGGTGCCGGAACTGATCCTGTTGGCGGCGATCGCCTGGTGTTTCCTGGTGGTGTTTTTGGGGATGAATTTGGACACGATCACCGAAACTTTTATGGGCTTTAATTTACACATGGCGGTTGGCTCCGGCATGGCTGCCATGATTGCCGGGGCGACGATTGCCAACCTCCCTTACAGCACCGAAATAATCTCCAAGGTTGAAATCGTGAAGGACTTTTTTATCACTCTGTTTTTTGTCGGCCTGGGAATGAGCATCCCGGCGGTGGAAGGACTGGACATCCCGATCTTTGCTTGCGTTTTGGCCTTTTTGGCCCTGCTGACCCGCCAGGTGGTCTTTTTCCCGCTGTTGTATGGCACCGGCTGTGACCAGCGGAACTCGCAGGTGTCGTCAATCAGGTTAGCGCAAATTTCGGAATTCGGGTTGGTGATTGCCTTCCTTGGGCTGCAACTGGGCCATATCAACCCGGGGCTGTCCAGTGCAATTATTTTCGCCTTTATTTTAACCGCTTTGATTACCCCACTGCTTTATTCCAACGCCTATGGAATTCACGATAAACTAAAACCGTTTCTTACAAAAATTGGTTTCAAGCCGCCCAAGGAAAGTGAAAAAGAGGAAGGGAAAATTTATTCCCTGGCCCTGCTGGGTTTTCACCGGGTCGCGTCCTCACTTTTGCATGAAATTGGCCGGACAGACCCTGAATTTTTGAAAAATACCCTGGTGGTGGATTTCAATGTCAAAATCCACAAAAAAATTGCCAGCCGGGGGGTTACGGTAAAATATGGCGACCTGGCTAACAATGAGACCCTGCACCACGCTGGAATTGACACCGCCAAAATTGTTGTTTGCACCATTCCCGATGACTTGCTGCGCGGGGTGACAAATGCAAAACTTGTAAAAGCGGTGCGGGAAATGAACCCCGGAGCAACAATCATTGCCAACGCGGTTGAGTTTAAGGATACCAAGAAAATTTATGACGCAGGTGCCGACTTCGTCTATCTTGGACGGGTTGAAACCGCGCGGGGAATTATGGATGTCATCAACAAAACCCTGACCGGAGAGCTGAAAACTTTCCGCCAGGTGCTGGAAGAAAAAGAAGGCGAAATTCACACAAGAAAAGAAGTGTTTGAATAAATGCGAATTGTCCAGATAACCGATACCCACATTATGAAAGAAGGTGAACTTCTTTACGGAACCACAGATACTGCCAAGCACTTGCGGGCGGTCATTGCCGAGGTTAATTCTGCGGACCCAAAAATCGATTGTGTCCTGATTACCGGGGATTTGGTTGAGCAGCCGAATGAGGAGGCTTTCCACCACTTCAAGAAAATTATAAGCGGGATTAAGCCCACTTCCTTCCTGCTTCCCGGTAACCATGACAACCCCGAAATGATGGCAAAAGTATTTGAAGGTGGCCAGGAATTTCCGCCTCTTGAAGAGCCGTTCCAGTATACCCTTGAAGATTTTGAAGTCCGGATTTTAATGCTCAACAGCCATCAGGCTGGAAGCGATTTGCCGGCCTTTGGCAAGGACCGCCTGGCCTGGCTGGAGCAAACCCTGGCGACATCCAAAAAGCCGGTATTGATCGCCATTCACCACCCGCCAATGGAAACCGGGATGTCCATGGTCGATATGGTCGGCCCTGAGTGGTATCAGGGTCTGGACCACCTTATTGCTAAAAGCCCCGAGGTTAAGCTGGTTATCTGTGGGCACGCCCATTCCACCCTTACCGGCACTCTTGGCGGTGTGCCTGTCTACATGGCTTCCAGCTCGGCGTATCAGCTTGCCGTCCCAAGGGGATTAGACCGTGCTCCTTTTTTTATTTCGATGCCGGCTTCTGCGGTTCTCCATGAATGGAATGGCGATCATTTCAGAAGCGGGCCTCAGGCCTGGCCGGCGGGGTCTGATGAAAAACGCATCGATGCCCTTTCGGGAATGGATTGGGACTCCCTAAAAAAATCAATGCGCGGGAAAAAATAGGTTTTTTTTTATTAAAATGGTGCCCTCCCCCGGACTCGAACCGGGACGAACATTGCTGTTCGAGGGATTTTAAGTCCCTTGCGTCTACCAATTCCGCCAGGAGGGCCCTTTGGAATTGTCCACCTTATGCAATATCGGGATTTTAAAATAAAGCGCCAAAGTGTTTCACTTGACTTTAATTAGGGGAAAGCCCACGATATTTTTATCCATGGGGTGTCCAAATTAGGACTGAGAGCTATTAAAGGATAGTAACCCAGTGAACCTGATCCGGGTCATGCCGGCGGAGGGATGGAGCACGTCTTTAAAGCGGGATTTTCTCCTTATTTCTCTGCGGCTTTCCCCGGTTTACTAAGTACTTGAATTATTTGGGGAAACCAAAATGAACAAGCCTGAAAAATTTCCGAAAATAGCCGTCACCACCGGGCCGATTGCCAATTCCAGAAAGATTTATATTCCAGGGATTGCCCACCCGGATATGCGCGTGCCGATGCGCGAAATCCCGCTGCACCCGAGCGCGGGTGAAGCCCCGTTCGTGGTCTATGATACTTCGGGCCCTTATACCGATCCCAAAGCCCGGATTGACATCAAGGCCGGCCTGCCGCGGATTCGCGAGGGCTGGATCGAAGCCCGCGGTGATACCGAGGTTTATCAGGGCCGTGACGTTACCGCCGCCGACAATGGCTATGCCAAGGGCGCGCGCCTGGTCGCTCCTTTCCCCGGCGCCCACCAGCCGCGCCGTGCCTTGCCGGGCAAAAATGTCAGCCAGATGGAATATGCCAGGGGCGGCATCGTCACCGCCGAGATGGAGTTTATTGCCATCCGCGAGAACCAGAACCGGGAAAACCTGAAAAAGGCCGGCGGCGAAGATTTTGGCGCCAGTATCCCCGATTTCATCACCCCTGAGTTTGTTCGCGACGAAGTCGCCCGGGGCCGCGCCATTATCCCCGTCAACATCAACCACCCGGAGACGGAACCAATGGCGATCGGGCGCAATTTCCTGGTCAAGATCAACGCCAACATCGGCAATTCGGCGGTAACCTCTTCGGTCGCGGATGAGGTCGACAAAATGGTCTGGGCAATCCGCTGGGGCGGCGATACCGTGATGGACTTATCAACCGGGCGCAACATCCATAATATTCGCGACTGGATTATCAGGAACGCCCCAATCCCGATTGGCACCGTGCCAATTTATCAGGCACTGGAGAAGGTCGACGGCATGGCCGAAGAGCTGACCTGGGAGGTGTTCCGCGACACATTAATCGAGCAGGCCGAACAGGGCGTTGATTACTTCACCATTCACGCCGGTGTGCGCCTGCACTTCGTGCCGATGACGGCCAAGAGGGTGACCGGGATTGTCAGCCGCGGCGGCTCGATCATGGCCAAGTGGTGCCTGGCCCATCACAAGGAAAGCTTCCTCTACACCAATTTCGAGGAAATCTGCGACATCATGGCGCGCTATGATGTCAGCTTTTCGCTGGGCGATGGCCTGCGTCCGGGTTCAACCGCCGATGCCAACGACGAGGCCCAGTTTGCCGAACTTAAAACGCTTGGCGAGCTGACCGAAATCGCCTGGGAAAAGAACGTCCAGGTGATGATCGAAGGCCCCGGCCACGTGACGATGGACAAGATCCGCGTCAACATGACCAAACAGCTCGAGGATTGCAAGGAAGCCCCGTTCTATACCCTGGGGCCGCTGACCACCGACATCGCGCCGGGCTATGATCACATCACATCAGCCATCGGCGCCGCCATGATCGGCTGGTATGGCTGCGCTTTGCTGTGCTACGTGACGCCCAAGGAACATCTTGGCCTGCCCGATAGGGACGACGTCAAGGATGGCGTGATCACGTACAAGATTGCCGCCCACGCCGCCGACCTCGCCAAGGGTCACCCGGCGGCCAGGGCCCGCGATGATGCGCTGAGCCGCGCACGTTTCGAATTCCGCTGGCAAGACCAGTTCAACCTCTCACTTGATCCCGACCGGGCGCAGTCGTTCCATGACGCTACCCTGCCCAAGGAAGCCCACAAGGTGGCGCACTTCTGTTCGATGTGCGGACCGAAATTCTGCTCGATGAAAATTTCCCATGAAATCCGTGATTTTGCCGCCCAAAAAGAAGCAAAAGAAGCCAAAGAAGGCATGGCTGAAATGAGCAGGAAGTTTAAAGAACAAGGCTCGGAGATTTATCACGAGATTGAACAACCCAAGTAATGAAACTGAATACTCCCCTTACCCGCGGCACCTTGGTTGAGCGCTACAAGCGCTTTTTTGGCGATGTCAGGCTGGATGACGGCAGCATCGTCACCGCCCACTGCGCTAATTCGGGATCAATGATGAATGTCAAGGAGCCGGGGTCCCCGGTGTGGCTGTCGGCCAATCAAAACCCCAAGGCCAAACTGGATTGGCGCTGGGAGATGATTGAGGTCGATGGCTCATTAGTTGGGATCAATACCATGCACCCCAACCGTATTGTCGAGGAAGCCATTTTAGATAACAATATCAAAGAGTTGACGGGTTATGCTGAAGTCCGTCGGGAGGTCAAATACGGCAAGGAAAACAGCCGTATTGACCTGCTGCTTGAGGGCCCTGGCCGGTGTTATGTCGAAGTAAAAAACGTCACATTAAAGCGCGAAAACCACGCCGAATTTCCCGATGCGGTGACAACCCGGGGGGCCAAACACCTGCGTGAATTATTGGAAATGGTCAAGGAAGGCCACCGGGCGGTTATGGTCTATCTGGTACAGCGTGCTGATTGTGATTATTTCACCGTGGCCGGCGACATCGACCCAGAATATGAAAAAGGTTTAAAGGCAGCAATGGCTGGGGGCGTAGAGGTTTTGTGCTACCAATGCCAACTGAGCGAGGAAGAAATCACCCTCGATAAACCCCTCAGAATTTCACTTTAATTTCCTAGAACCTCTTGACGATGCGGATTCGCCCTGAAGCGACCCAGTAATCACCAACGGCAAGAATGGCCCCGGCGCCACCATAGTACCCCTGCAATGTTGCTTTAAGCACCCATTCGCGATAAAGCGCCAATGTCAGTTCAATGCTGCCGGCAAAAGCGGGTTGGAAATTGTCCATGGTGTTGTCTTTCTGGACCCCCGGCGCAATGGTAATGTTCAAGCCGTCATCATCATTGAATTTGAAATACAGGAACACCGGCACCAGATAGCGCTGGTAAAAGCTCGGGTCATAATAGCCGTTGGGCAAATCCAGGTCATAGCCATACCAGGTGGCGGTAAAGCCGACATCCAGGTTATAATTTGTCCGCCGCATGGCTTGGCGGATCAGGGTCAGGTCGCCGCGCTTTTGCTGGTTATTGTCATTCAGGTCGGCATAGGTAAACTTGATTGCGGTATACCATTTCAGGTTGGGCCGGTGGACAATCTCAACCGAGCCTTCGTTACGGACAATCCCCAAAGACAGCGCCCGCGGCGAGGTCAGATAAAAATCCCGGTCAAAGCCAATGTTTACGGTGGTTTTGTCGCTGCCCCGGATGTGCAGGTTAACGCCCCCGGCAAAAATCTTTTGGTCCTGAAAATCGGTCTTGGCGACGCCGCCGCGGATCGATCCCCAAACACCCTTGCCGAGCGGGGCTTCAATTTCAGCCCAAAGGCCGCTTTTGAAAATATCGCCGACGCCATCGATACGTTCAAGCCCGCTGCCGACCGGGGCATCAAGCGAATAGCCTTCCACGCCGATGCGGAGGTAGGTTCCGGGTTTCAGCGCATAGGTCGCTACTGCCTGGCCACCGATGATATCAATATTATCGCGGTCGGTGCTGGCGCGGAAATCAACTTCAACATTCGAGCGCACGCTGGCGCCCAGGATTCTCCGGGTCTCAACAACCTCTCTGCTCGGGCCGGTCAGCTCATCAAGCCGGTCCATAAGCGCAAAGGCTTCATCATATTCCCGCGCCCGGTGGTGGGCAATGGCCCGGGAGATAAGAAGTCCGGCATTATCCGGATTACCAGCCATGACCGGGTCCGAGGTAGCAAGCGAAGCTTTGGGCATATCCGCCCAGGCCAGCATCAGGGCTTTTTCGCGGGCATAAACCACCGCATCACCGCCAGCTTCTGCGAAACGGTCCATCAAGCCGGTAGACTTTGCATAATCGCCGCGCCAGGCATATAGCCGGGCCAGAAAAAGAATATAGTCCGGTGAATTGGGGTTCAATCCCAACAGCTCTTCCAGAACCTGGGTGCCTTCGACAAGTTTATCTTGCCATTGCTTCAAGGTGGCAAAACGCAACAGGTTTTCTTCGGTATGCTCGAGCCCTAAGTCATAGGCTGTCTGCAAGGAGGCTTCGGCAGCGGGGTAATCCCCCAACCAGCCTTCATAGACCGACCGGTTGCTCAGAAGTTGAGCCTTGCCGGGATCAAGCGCGATCGCCCGGTTGATGTAAAGAAGACCCTTCTCGGGCTGGTCCGCGGCACCGAATGCGGCAGCGGCCTCAGCCTGCAATGTCGCGTTTCCGGGCTCAAGATCTGCGGCCCGCGCCTGTGCCTCGGCGGCCTCAAGCGGGCGCCCTTGTTCTGCAATAATATCGGCCAGGCGCTCCCACAAGTCAGCGCGGTCGGGATCGTTCTGGATAACCTGTTTGTAAAATCCTTCAGCCGCCTGCCAGTATTTTTGACTTTCGGCCACCAAAGCTTTGTTCAGGACATCGTCCTGGCTGGCCAGTGCAGGCATTGCCAAAGCGGTGCTTGAAAGGATAGTTGCTGACAACATTAACGCTTTTAGTTTTATTTTCTCCACGCCCGACCTCCGGGTTTTGTCAAATCTGCAAAAAATTTCCCGACGGTAAATATATCGGTGAAGATCGACAAATAGCGGATCGGTGTGATCATGACCCCCTTCCACATATACATCAGCTTTTGCTCCCTGCCGAAAATACCAATCAGGATAACGTATAAGATACTTTCAAATAGAATGGTATAGCCAAGGATATCAAACCACCCGGCGATAATAAACAGCATCATGATAATCGGATAGGTAACCTTTTCAAAAAGGGCAAAAAACACCGCCCAGCCAATCGGCCGTCCCGATTCCTTGGCATAGAGCCGGCCCAGAGGTTCCTGATAAGGAATATAGACATCATCCTGGAAAATATCCCGGTTAAGCTCTTTACGGGCGCGGCGGCGGCGCAGCGCCTTGAACGGGCTGGTCAAAAGTTCCGGGAAGTAATACGAGCTTTGCAACCATGCCGAAGACCACAAATATAATTGTTTGGGCAATTTGTGGGCTTCCGGTTCGTTGGAATGTACCGAAACATCCAGCACTTGAACATTATGATAGCCGCGGGCAATAAACCCGAAACCGATATAAATATCTTCAGAACTGGTCAGGTTGTCACCCAGCGTGTATTCGGTTTCCCTGAAAAGGTCCATCAAAAATTCGCGCCGGTAGGCCACCGCGCAGCCTAGCGGGTTCACCAGCGTTCCAAAGAGGGCAAGCTCACCAAGATAAATAATATTCTGGACAAAATAATAAAGCACATCGCGGTAATAATTGGTGATCCCGCGCGAAAACCTGCTCAACGGGGTATCATCATGAGTGACTTTGGTTTCAGGCCGCTTTTCCAGCAATTTTTGCATGATAGGCCGCGCCGCCGCACGCAAGCGGTCGCTGGTCCGGAGCGGCCTGACAAAGCCACAGGCACTGGCGTGGTTTGGCACCCGGATCAACTCAAAAACAACTTTTTCCAGGTAATCATCAGAGACCAGAACGGTATCGCCATCAAGGACGAACAGCACCTCGGCATCACTAAATTTGGCAATCTGTTTCAGAGAGGGAGTTTTTCCCCGGTTTTCCTTGCGTTCAATCAAAACAATGTCGAGCGCGTTCAACGAGGTAAAGGCTTTAACGACTTCTACGGTATCATCGGTGGAGGCATCATCAACAACAAAAACCTTTCGCGGCCTTTTTGTTTGTTGAACCAATGACGCCAGGGCCAGTGCAATGGTGCGCCCCTCATTATGGGCCGGAATTACAACATCCACCGTGGTTTTTTGAATAAGCTTCACGTTAGGGTCGGGCAACTCACGGTTGCCTCTGATCAACCCGATCATGCTCATGAACGTAAGCGGGCTAATGATCAAATATGGTGCTGCAGCCATCTGTTTTTCCCACTTACGTGGATCCCCGCTTTTACTAGGCAGGCATCCGTAATTGTTGCTTTTTTTCTTCCAAGGCAGCCAAATCTTCCAACGTCTCCTCCAGCGTCCACTTGGGCTCAAATGTTATCCATTTGTTTAACTCGGTCAGGTCAGGGCGGCGGTGGTCGACATCCTTGAAGGGACGGCCATAGGCCTCGGCATAATCAATAAAAGTTATATCGGAAGAGCTCTTACTGATCTTCTTAACCAGCTTGGCCAAATCGAGAATGGAAATCTCCTGGTCATTGCCAGCGTTCAGAATTTTACCCTTGGTCTTTTCGTTTTCAGCCAACAGGGTCAGGATATGGACCATGTCGCGGATATCACAAAACGACCGCGTCTGGGTGCCATCACCAAAAACAGTGATCGATCTGTTTCCCGCCGCCTGGCGAACAAAGTTTGGCACCACCATGCCATAGGTTCCGGCCTGGCGCGGGCCAATGGTGTTAAACAGGCGCACCGATGTTACCGAAAGGTCGCGTTCCATAACATAGGCCTGGGCCAAAAATTCATCCATCAACTTGGTTGCGGTATAGCACCACCGGAAATGGTCGTCAGAGCGTAACACCAGGTCATCTTTTTCGGAAAAAGACGGTTTGGTGTTAAAGCCGTACACTTCGGAAGACGACGCGAGGATAATTCTTGGCTTCCATTTGAGGTTGGCTGCCGCTTCAAGAACGCGTTCAGTGCCGGTCAGATTGGTCTTGATGACCTTGAGGCTGTCTTCAAGAACTCGTTTGACGCCAACAACCGCAGCCATATGAAAAATCACATCGGCCCATTGCACTGCCTTTTCAAGGCCGGTCCAGGTTACAATGTCCTGTTGGTCAAACTTAAAATTGGGAGATTTCAGCGCCTCCGATAAATTGGTGCCAAAACCAGTAGAAAGGTCATCTATGGCATGCACCCGATGGCCCAAATGCAAGTGGTGATCCACCAAATGCGACCCAATAAACCCGGCCCCACCAGTAATTAATACGTTCATTTTATTTTTTCCTGCCTAATGCGCCTAATAAAAAGCTGCCCTTTTAATTGAATGTCAACTATTCTTCCCTATTTACACAAATGAAACCGGAACACCCGGCTCGCCTAATTTAGGTTTGCCTTATTGGTGCCAACGGTTACAATCCTCAATACTTTAGCCATTTTCGGGGAAATACATTAATAACCTGTTAAATAAAATGAATATTACAATTTTAGCTTTAATTAAGTTTTAACTAATGAATTATATTGCCGCAGAAAAAGCTCCAGATCACGCCACCCATAGGGTTAAAATTCATGGGGAAAAGGATTTTGAAGGAATGCGCAAGGCTGGACGCCTGGCGGCCCAAACTCTTGATTATATTACCCCTTTTGTCAAAATCGGGGTCACTACCGGTGAACTGGATAGGCTTTGCCATGATTTTATCCTGAAAGCCGGGGCCTTTCCGGCGCCGCTTTATTACCGTGGATTTCCCAAATCCATCTGCACCTCGATCAATCACGTTATTTGTCACGGCATTCCCGGTGATAAACGCCTGAGGGATGGCGACACAATGAATATTGACGTTACCGTGATTCTGGATGGCTGGCACGGC
>SMXR01000071.1 GCA_004356215.1 Alphaproteobacteria bacterium
AAGGAAGGCCGGGAGATTGACCGGGAGGCCCTGATTGCCTTTTGTGAAAAATGTATTCAAACGAAAAGTGTGGCACTGATTGAGGGCATTGGCGGCAGCCATGTGCCGTTGGCCCCGAACTTTCTGGTGGCCGACTGGATCAGCGCCCTCAAAATTCCTGCGGTGGTGGTGACCGGCAGTTATCTCGGGGCCATAAATCACTCCCTTTCCACCCTGGCGGCGCTGGCGGCCAAGGGGGTTGATGTCGCGGCGCTGGTCATTTCAGAATCCACCGAGGCCGCCATGCCGCTTTCCGAAACCAGAGAAGCGCTGGCCGAACACCTGCCCGGCCTGCATATAATTTCTTTAAAACGCATTCAAAGGAAACCACCCTGGCGCTTTGCCGATGACCTGACAGGTTTGGTGGAAAACCTTTAGCCCAGCCTTGACTTGCGCCGGGTGACAAACCCCGCCAGCCAGCCGGCAAAAAGGGCAATGATCACCGCCATAATGCCATAAAGCCGTGGCTGTTCGGTGGCCAGGGTATAGACCGCGCGCTCGAACCCCGCCTTGTCGATCCGGATTACCTTGTCAGTGCGACCCAACAGGACGCCATCCTTAAAAAGGTAGGCTGCGGCGGTATAGCTGCCGCTGGGCACAGTTGCCGGGAAGAAAAAGTCGGCGCGGAACAGGACACCAGAGGTGACCGGCATTTCCTCGGTGGATATGGCAAAAAGCCGTTCGTCTTCCTTGTTGCGTATCAGCCCTTCAATGTAATCCACCGGGACCGCTGTGGCGGTGAAATCCTGGTTTTCGATGCCTAATTTTAAATTGGCCAAAACTTCCGCATCGGCAATCTCGGACAAGGGCCGGGTACTGGCCAGGGCATAATAAACCGGAACATTTTCCAGCAGCTTGGCTTCGGTATTGACCCAAAACCCGAACACCCGTTCTTTTTTGCGAACCAAATGGTTGCGCGCCTCACCGGTGATAGCAATCACAATTTCGTAGCGCGCGCTTTCAACATCGTCGCTGTTAATCGCCCCGAAAAGCAACAGCGTTTCGCCGGTAAAGCTGTGCCGCAATTCAATTTCGTATTGCGAAATATCAGTGACGATTTCCTGCGCGCGAAGCGGCAAGGCAAAACTTGTGAAAACAATGCCAAAAACAATGCCAAAAACAAGGGTGAAGATAAAGCGCATCATCGGGCCATCTCCATCACGCTGAACAGTTCATCGGGGGCGGTGAAAAGATCAAAGCCCATTTTGAAGCAAACCCCCAGGACCAAAAGCGCCAGGAAGGTGCGGAATTGTTCGGCTTTTAATTTATAGCCCATGCGGGCGCCAAGCTGGGCACCGATAACCCCGCCGGTGAGCAACACCAGCGCCATCACCACATCAACCGTCTGGGTATTAACCGAATGAAAGTATGTGACCAAGGCGGTGACAAAAACAATCTGGAACAGCGAGGTGCCGACCACCACATGGCCGGGCATACCAAGGATGTAAATTAGGGCCGGGATCATGACAAAACCACCGCCAACGCCCATGATCGCCGCCAAAACGCCGACCATAAAGCCAATGAGGATCGGCAGGTAAATGCTCACCACAAGGTGCGATTTCTTGAATTTCATTTGGTGCGGCCAGGCATGAATCCAGGCCGGGTGGCGCGGCCGCCGCTTGCGGGATTTTTTACCCCGGGCTTTGGCCAGCCAGTGGGTAAAGTTTTCCCACAGCATCAACAGACCAATGGCGCCAAGGAAAAAGACATAAGCCAGTGAAATCAGGAGGTCGAGCTGGCCAATGCTGTTCAGGTAGGCAAAAATCTCAGCCCCGGTAAAACTTCCCATGGCCCCCCCGGCCATCAGGATCAGCCCCATTTTGATATCAACGCCGCCGCGCCGGAAATGCGCCAGCGCGCCCGAGACCGAAGAAGCGGTAATCTGGTTGGCTTCGGTGGCCACTGCTACCGCCGGGGGCACTCCGGTGAAAATCAGTAAGGGGGTCATCAAAAAACCACCACCGATGCCAAACATTCCTGATAAAAACCCGACGCCGCCACCCATAACCAGCAATAGCAGGACGTTCAGTGACATCTCGGCTATGGGAAAATAAAGCGACATAATTAATTGGCGTTCCCGGTTAATCGAACCCTGGCTTTCTTTTTTGCACCAAAGACGTGGAAAAATCCAGCCAACATGGTCATTTTATGTGTTAAGGGAGAAAGAAGCCCCAAGGAGATTTTTCACCCATGCCAACCTACCGCGCGCCAATCAAAGATATGCTTTACCTCCTGAATGATGTTCTGAAACTGGAGCGGTATTCCAATCTCAAAGGTTTTTCCGAGGCCAGTCCCGACATTATTTCCGCGATTTTGAAAGAAGGCGCAAAATTCAATGAAGAGGTTTTGCAACCACTAAACCAGTCGGGCGACAGGGAAGGTTGCACCCGTCATTCTGATGGCAGCGTTACTGCCCCAAAGGGTTTTAAAGAAGCCTACAAACTTTATTCAGATGGTGGCTGGGGCGGCCTGACCGCACCACCCGAATATGGCGGCCAGGGGCTGCCCCATGTGCTCGGCCTGGCTTTTGAGGAAATGGTGACATCGGCCAATCTGTCATTTTCGCTCTATCCTTTCCTGACCTCGGGGGTTGTTGCGCTTTTGGACAAACTTGGCTCCAATGAGCAAAAAGAAACATATTTGACCAATCTTATCGCAGGTAAATGGTCGGGCACCATGAACCTGACCGAGCCGCAATGCGGCACCGATTTGGGGTTGTTGCGCACCAAGGCCGAGGCGGAAAAAGATGGCTCCTACAAGATCACCGGCACCAAGATTTTTATTTCAGCCGGTGAGCACGACCTTAGTGAAAATATTATTCACCTGGTGCTGGCGAAAATCCCTGGCGGACCCGATGGCGTCAAGGGCATCAGCCTGTTTATTGTACCCAAGCTGATTGATGGTAAAGCCAACGGCGTCGCTTGCGGTTCGATTGAGGAAAAAATGGGCCTGCATGGCAATTCTACCTGCCTGTTGAATTACGACGGCGCCAAAAGCTTTCTTGTTGGCAAGGAACACGAGGGCCTGAAAGCGATGTTCATCATGATGAATGCGGCGCGCCTTGGGGTTGGTGTCCAGGGACTGGGGGTCTCTGAAGTGGCCAACCAGAATGCCGCCGATTACGCCCGCGACCGGCTGCAAGGCCGCGCACTTTCAGGGGCAAAATACCCGGACAAGGATGCCGATCCGATTATCGTTCACCCGGATGTCCGGCGGATGCTGCTGGATGGCAAGTGCTTTAATGAAGGCGGACGGGCGTTGGCCTACTGGGGCGGACTTTTGATGGATCTGGCGGAAAGCGCGGAGAGCGACCAAGAGCGCGACCATGCCAAGGATATGCTTGCCTTGTTGATTCCAACCATCAAAAGCCTTTTGACCGACCTGGGATACGAGATCGCGACCAACGCCCAGCAGGTGTTGGGCGGCCACGGTTATATCGCCGAATGGGGCATGGAACAGTTTGTTCGCGATGCCCGGATTACTCAAATATATGAGGGCACCAATGGTATCCAGGCGCTTGACCTGGTCGGCCGTAAGCTGCCGCGCGAGGGTGGCCAAGCGATCCGCGCATATTTCGAGATGATTGAAGGCTATTGCAAGGACTACGGGAAAGACTATGGCGAATTCACCAGCCCCTTGAAAAACGCGTTGGGGGACCTGCAACAGGCGAGCCTGTGGCTGATGCAAAACGCGATGAAAAACCCCGACAACGCCGGCGCCGGGGCAACCTCCTACCTGCGTCTTTTAGGCTATGTCGCGCTCGGCCATATGTGGGCGTGGATGGCGATCACCTCACAAAAAGCACTGGCCGATGGGGTTGGTGACAAAACCTTCCACCAAAACAAGGTCGCCACGGCGCGCTATTTCATGGGCCGTCACCTGCCCCAAACCAGGGGGTATTATAAAATGATCGAGGCCGGGTCCGATGAGTTGATGGCGTTTCCGGACGACGCCTTTTAAGGACAGACAAAATGACCGAAGCCTATATATATGACGCTGTAAGAACCCCGCGCGGGCGTGGCAAAAAGGATGGCAGCCTGCACCAAATCACCCCAATACAACTGGCAACCCAAAGCCTGGAAGCGATCCGCGAGCGCAATTCGCTTGATACCAGCCTTATCGAAGATGTAATTTTGGGCTGCGTTGCCCCGGTCGGCGAACAAGGCGCCAATGTTGCCCGGGTGGCCGCCCTGAACGCTGGCTTTGATGACCGGGTGCCGGGTTTCCAGATCAATCGTTTTTGTGCCTCGGGACTGGAAGCGGTCAACATATCTGCCGCCAAGGTGATTTCCGGTGAAGCCGATCTGGTTATCGGCGGCGGCGTCGAGAGTATGTCGCGGGTGCCGATGGGGGCTGACGGTGGCGCCATGGCAACCGATCCGGCGGTGGCCTTCAAAACCTATTTCGTACCGCAAGGAATTTCCGCAGACCTGATTGCCACCAAGTATGGCTATTCCCGGGAAGACGTCGATGCCTTCGCGGTGGAAAGCCAAAGGCGGGCAGAAGCCGCGTGGAAAGAAAAACGCTTCCAACATTCAATTGTACCGGTCAGGGATGTCATCGGCCAGCCGGTGCTGGACCACGACGAACACATGCGCCCGGAAACCGATATGCAATCGCTGGGCGCCTTGAAGCCCTCATTTCTCGACCTTGGCCAGAATTACGGCTTCGATTCAGTGGCGCTGCAAAAGTACCCGGAGTTTGAAGCGATCAACCATGTCCATCATGCTGGGAATTCTTCCGGCATTGTCGATGGTGCCGCCGCGGTTCTGGTCGGCAGCAAGGAAGCCGGCAAAGCCATCGGCCTGAAACCAAGGGCGCGGTTCAGGGCCTTTGCCTCGGTTGGGACCGAACCGACAATCATGCTGACCGGCCCAAGTTATGCCGCTGAAAAGGCGCTGAAAAAAGCCGGGATGACACCTTCCGACATTGACCTTTGGGAGATTAACGAGGCGTTTTCCGCCGTTGTCCTGCGTTTCATGGAGGCGCTTTCAGTGGACCATTCAGACTTAAACGTCTGCGGCGGTGCAATTGCCATGGGCCATCCATTGGGGGCAACCGGGGCGATGATTTTGGGCACCGTCCTCGATGAGCTTGAGCGCACCGGAAAATCAACCGCGGTGACCGCGCTGTGTATTGGCGCCGGCATGGGCACCGCCACCATCATCGAGCGGATATAGGGGAAGCGCCATGACCAAAACGATAAAATACTCGCTCGATACGGACGGTATTGCGACCCTCATTATCGATGTTCCCGATCATTCGATGAACGTTTTGACGCCGGAATTCCTGAAAGAGCTCGATGGCCTGATCGACCAGATCGCGGCGGATGACAAGATTAAGGGGGCGATTATCGCCTCAGCCAAGGACACCTTTGTTGCCGGGGCGGATCTGGCGATGATCAACCAAATCATTTCAATTGCGCAAAAGGGTAATGCCACAAAGGCCTTTAACCAGGCTTTCGGCCTTAACCAGTTGTTCAGGAAGCTTGAAACCTGTGGCAAACCGTTTGTTGCCGCGGTGGGTGGCCTGACGCTGGGTGGCGGGTTCGAGCTGGCGCTTTGCTGTCATCATCGCATTGTTGCCGACGACCCAACCATCAAGATCGGTTTTCCCGAAGTGATGCTGGGCATTCTGCCCGGTGCCGGTGGCACCCAGCGGTTGCCGCGCCTGGCCGGAATTATGGTTGCCCTGCAATAT
>SMXR01000072.1 GCA_004356215.1 Alphaproteobacteria bacterium
ACACCGAAGACCTCTCCACCAGCAAGGCCGATGCGATCGAACGCAACATGGTCGGTGAAGTAATTTTAAGAACCCCGAAAATTATTGCGCTGGATGAATTTACGGCCAATTCCAGAACTGGCCGGTTTGTTCTGGTCGACGGCCACGAAATTGCCGGCGGGGGAATTATTTCGATGGAAGGCTATGCCAACCAGCGCGAATTGATCACCCGCCAAAGCACCAACGTCACCAAGGTTAAACACGACATCAAAGGCCTTGAGCGCGCCGCTCGAAACAATCACTTGGGGGGTGTTTTGTGGTTTACCGGTTTGTCCGGCGCCGGCAAATCAACACTGGCGGTCGCGGTGGAAAACAAGCTATTCGCCAAAGGCTTCCAAAGTTATGTCCTAGATGGCGACAATATCCGGTTGGGATTGAATGCCAACCTAGGATTTTCGCCAGAAGACCGGGCCGAGAACATCCGCCGGGTCGGCGAGGTTGCCGGGTTGTTCAGCCGCGCCGGGGTGATCGCCATTACCGCCTTTATTTCGCCCTACCGGTCGGACCGCGATCGCGCCCGCAAGGTTGCGGAAGGCTATTTCCACGAAATTCATATCAAGGCCGATATCGCAACCTGTGAAGCGCGTGACCCGAAGGGACTTTATAAAAAGGCCCGCAAAGGCGAAATTAAGGAATTTACTGGTATTTCCGCACCTTACGAGCCTCCGGAAAACCCTGAACTTGTTGTTGATACCACAGACAGGTCAATTGACGAATGTGTGACTTTAATCATGGATTATATTGACCAGAACCTGGGGCCCCAGGCGGTCAAACAAAAGATAAAAGAAAAAGGTCTTAAAATTTAATTTGATCAGGTTTTTTTCAACTGCAATTGAATGACATCAATACTGCCACCACGAAATCCTCCTTCGCAGTAAGCCAAATAATACGTCCAGATTTTTTTGAAGGTTTCATCAAAACCCTCGGGCAAGCGGCCGTTTTCATAGACGGCCTCAAACCGCTTGCGCCATTCCTTCAGGGTTTTGGCATAATCATGGCCATAGTTCTTGGCCTTGCCCCACACCAAACCAGCTTTGGCGACTTCATTTTTCAGGACACTCTTGGATGCCAGCATACCGCCGGGAAAAATATAGGTCTGGATAAAATCAACATCCTTACGGTAATCATTGAAAAGAGCGTCGTCGATAGTAATAATTTGTAACGCTGCGCGCCCGCCTGGTTTCAGGACGTCATAAATTTTTGAAAAATAAGTGCCCCAGTATTCCTCTCCGACCGCCTCAAACATCTCAATTGAAACCACATGATCGTATTGTTCCTTTATGTCACGATAATCCTGGTATTTCAGGGTGACCGCCTTAGCAAGCCCAGCCGTTTGAATGCGTTTTTTAGCGTATTTCAACTGTTCCCTGGAGAGAGTAATACCAGTCACCTGCATACCAAACTCACTTGCAGCGGTTTCGGCAAATCCACCCCAACCGCATCCAATCTCGAGGAGGTGTTCTCCAGGTTGGGCATTTAACAGGTGCAAAAGCTTGCGATATTTTCTCCGTTGGGCAGCTTCAAGTGAGTTATCTCCGGTATCGAAAATTGCGGAAGAATAGGTCATGGATTTGTCTAGCCATGGGGCATAAAAATCATTGCCTAAATCATAATGAAACTGGATATTCTTGCGGCTGCCTTTACGGGTATTGGTTTGAAGCCTGTGTTTCAGGCGATTAAGCCACTTGATCCAGCGTGCCCCGCGAATGTTCCAATTCAGGGTTGAATGGTTCCGGGAAATAACCTCAATAAATGCGACCAGCTCAGGGCTGGTCCAATCGCCCTCAATAAAAGACCGGGCAAACCCGACTGTGCCCCCAACTAAAAGGCGTTGCAAGGCGCGCCAGCGGTGAATTTGAATAACGCTATGGGGGCCTGGAGCACCACCCCTGATCAACCGCTTTTTACCGTTCGGGAAAATTATTTCTATTGAGCCAAATTCAATTTTATCCTCAAATGTTTTATAAAATTTATCAGGGCTGATTGCATAAAAAAACCGGCTCACCGGGCCACCAGAAGTTACTAGTTTTCCAGCATTGCGAACTTTTTTGGCTTTTAAATTTGCTTGGGTCATCTTTTTCTTCAAAATACACATTTATTTACTCAATATACTGTACCTGAAGGATAATTAAAATATGGTTGTTTTCCTTCCTAAAACAAGGTTTGGACAAAAATGGATTTTAAAACCTGGACAGACCCTATAAATAAGAAAGGCAGGCAAGGAGAGGCTCGGTGACCCAGATTTCATACCTAAACGGCGCGTTTGTTCCCCATAACCAGGCCATGATCCATATTGATGACCGGGGGCTTCAGTTTTCTGACGCGGTCTATGAAGTGGTTGCCTTTTTCAATGGTAAACCGCTGGATATGGATTCGCATTTAAACCGCCTGGACCGCTCAATGGGCGAACTATCAATTAAATTTCCCGGTGAAGGTCCTGATTTTAAACGAATAATCGATGAACTGATCGGCCAAAACAAGATCACCTGCGGCATTATTTATATCCAGATCACCCGCGGAGTTGCACCCCGCAACCATGTTTTTCCACCCTCTAATACCCAGCCGACGGTCATTGCCACCGCCCGCCCCTTCGACCTGGAAACTATCAGTGAAAGACTAAAAACAGGCGTCAGCGTTACCCTTACACCAGAAAATCGTTGGGCTCGTCCTGATATCAAAAGCACCTCACTTTTGGGCAATATTCTGGCCAAAGAGGAGGCAAAAAGGGCTGGGGCGTATGAGGCGTGGTTTGTTGATGAGGCCGGATTAATCACCGAAGGAACAGCCTCGAATGCAGCCATAATTTCAGGGGATGGAAAATTGATCACCCGCAAACCGGATGGTGCAATCTTGTCTGGCATTACCAGGGCGGCGCTTTTAGGTGTGGCCAAAGGGGTGATAACCGGAATTGAAGAACGCGGTTTTAGTAGGGAAGAACTTGGCAAAGCCAAGGAAGCTTTCCTGACCAGCACGACAAGTTTTGTTATGCCAGTCATCAAGGCAGGCGACAATATTATCGGAAATGGGTGCCCGGGCAGTGTGACCAAGGCCCTGCAACTGGCCTATTTCAGCCACATAAAAAAACAAACCGGATTTGAAGGATTTAAATAAAGAAAAACAGACTATTCGTCGTCTTCATCTTCACGGTCGGTAATGCCGTGAAGTTCCAGAACAAAATCGCCGTCCTCAAATTCTACCCGCCAGCGGGCACCGTCGAACCGTTTAATTTCCCAGGTTCCGGTGCCCTCAAAAGTTTTATTAAAGCCCGCCAACTTCCGCCGCGTTTCAAAATCCAGATTTCTGGCGGCATCGACCAGGGCAGCATGCATTGGCCCCTGGATTCTAATTTGGAACTCCCTGATATTTGCCAGGGCTTCCTCCAGTGCGACCTCGTCCAATTCTTCCATTACCAGAATATCCTGGGCACGTACCCGGGCAGAAACCAAATCCCCATAGGCCCTTCTCATTTCTTCCTGATGGGGGCGAAAGCTTTTTTCAAGCTTTTCACTCAGCACAACAGGAATATCCGAGGGAAGGCTGGAAAAAGTGAAACTAGCCAGCTCTGGTTTTGGGTCAGGGGTAGGCTCCAGGACCTTGGCAAACAGAAAGCCAACCAAAAAAACGTTCAGGACAACCGAGCCCAAAAGCAGGTTTTTGGTCCAGGCTTCCGGTGTTTTTTTTGTTTGATTTGACATTACTGGAATTCCTTGAAGTCCTTTTGCAGGTCAGGATTATCGAAAAGATATTGGCCAGCATCCAGCTGGATTACCTGTGCGTCTGGTTGAAGGTCAGCAGAAACCCCAAGCCAGACCCCAAGGATGCCGGCAAAAGCCAGCGCCATCCCCTGGGGAACAAACCCTTTGGCTGGAAACAGGCTACGAATAAATTCACCAAATGTGGTTTGTTTTTGGCCCGCTGCCGAAAGGGCATATTCCTGGTAAGGAATGGTAGCGACCCGTTTTAAAAACCCGGCATCGACCGCTGCTGGTTTTAGCGCGGTATCAAGGATGGTATCAAGGCCGCTGGCCGCTCCTAACAATTTTTGAGCCTCAGGACTTTTATTTAGAAAAGTTTTGGCGGTGGTGCGTTCAGCGCTCGGCCAACGTTCAGGGTTGACACCATAAGCGGCAATGATGGCGCGAAACCTTTTAAGGGTCATATTTTCTTTGTTTGGTGTCATTCTTCCATCTTCCTGCATTTATAGGGCTCTAATCTGAGCCTTCCAACAGGCTTTTCAAATTCTTCCGGCCCCGGGACAATAACGATTCCAAGGCCTTGATATTCATATTCAATATTCCCGCGGCTTCCCGATTTGAAATTCCCTCAAAATAACACATGTTTATCGCCGTTCTTTGGCGTTCCGGGATTTCACTTAAAGCCTTCACCACCTGCATTTTGCGTTGCCTGGTTGTCAGACTTTCTGCCGGGTTTTCCCGGTCATCCGCTACCTCAAAATTTTCCGGCAAGGACACTGGCTTTTTTTTACGCTTTTTATCAAGACACCGGTTTATGACGATGCGGTAGAACCAGGTAGAAAATTTTGCCCGCTTGGGGTCAAATTTTTCCGCATGTATCCAGAGTTTGGTAAAAGCATCCTGCACTATGTCTTCGGCTTCTTCCCGGTTACCCATCATCCTTTCAGCGAAACTGACATGCATGTTTATGTGCCGTTCCATCAGGGTTTGAAAGGCGGCTTTGTCGCCCTTACCGATCAGCAGAGCCAGGGTTTCGTCGCTTTCCTGCTCAAGCCCGGAGACGTCACCACCGCTTTCTGCCGATGTCGTTGCAACCCGCCTCACGCACCTCTGCCCTGTCACGTTTCACGTTTTGTTTAACGCTTATACACAATTATACGTATAAACGCACTTAGACCTTCGTTTATGTGGAAAATTATTTAAGGTTTACAAGGGTTTATTTAACTTCCCAGGTGCGGCCCTGGCGCATCAGGTCATCAAGATTGGCGTTTGGCTTTTTCTTGGAAATTGCAGAAATCTGGTCAATTACCGATTTGTCAAAGGATTCTGCAGGGTCACAAAATAAAACCCCAAGGACCATAGGAAAGTCAGGCGGATGCAGAGCCAGCAACAATTGTGCCAGAATTGGGTTGGTTTCGTCGTGAACCAGAACATCATCAATGCTATTCCCGCCTTTTCCAACAGTGACTACCTCAAGGGCAAGTTTGTCACGGTTTAGACGGAGCCCTTTTGAATCGTCGGCGCCAAAAAGCAACGGTTTACCATGGTGGGCTAAAAGCTGCCGGTCAATGGCGACATCGCGATTGGTAAACTCACCGAAAACGGCGTCATTAAAGACAATGCAGTTTTGAAAAATCTCTACAAAACTAGCACCTTTGTGTTCCTGGGCGCGCCGGAAAACCTCAGGCATATGTTTTTGCGCCGTATCGATGGTGCGAGCAACAAACCGGCCCCCAGACCCAAGCGCAAAAGCACACGGCGAAACCGGACGTTCAATCGACCCATAGGGCGTTGATGGTGACCGGGTTCCGGGATGCGAAGTCGGAGAATACTGGCCCTTGGTCAAACCGTAAATTTCATTGTTAAACAGCAAAATATTCAGATCTACATTCCGGCGAAGCGCATGCAGCAAATGATTGCCGCCAATCGACAGACCATCACCATCGCCGGTAACCACCCAAACATCCAGGTCAGGATTGGCAAGTTTCAACCCCGTTGCCACCGCTGGGGCGCGGCCATGAATGGTGTGAAAGCCGTAAGTGGCCATATAATAGGGCAACCGCGAAGAACAGCCGATGCCAGATACAAAAACCGTATTTTCCGGCCGCGCCCCAAGTTCTGGCAAGGTGCGTTGCAGGCATTTAAGGATAGCGTAATCACCGCATCCCGGGCACCAGCGGACCTCCTGGTCGGAAGCAAAGTCTTTTGCTGTCAGTTTTTCTGGGGCTACATGTTCTGTCATGGCTCTAACTTTTCAGGTTGTCTTGAATGGCCGCTATAATTTCGCGGATTTTAAAAGGTTGCCCGGATACCTTGGTCATCGGGATGACGCTTAAAAGGAAACGGTCTTTCAAAATGGTTGACAGCTGGCCCAAATTCATTTCCGGGACCAAAACTTTTTTATAGCCCTTTAGAAGCCCTTCAAGGTTTTTCGGGAACGGACTCAAATACCTGATGTGGACATGGCTGACCTTCAGCCCATCCTCCCGGCACCGCCTGACTGCCTGGCTGATGGGGC
Organism: Alphaproteobacteria bacterium; assembly: GCA_004356215.1. Classification (GTDB taxonomy): domain Bacteria; phylum Pseudomonadota; class Alphaproteobacteria; order Sphingomonadales; family SMXR01; genus SMXR01. The sequence continues at coordinate 6,253 of SMXR01000072.1, forward strand.
CAAAGGTCGAGCCCCAGCCAACCACGCAAATATCATCCTTTTCACTTCCCAAAGCAATTTTTTGATCGGGAATATCCTGGTCGATCCCCTGGATCTTGGCGGCGCGAATGTCAGTCATTTTCTGGTGGTTATCGGCATCATAGGAAATGTGCCCGGTTTCGAAACTTTTCTCGAGGCCGCCAATGCGGTGTTCCAGTCCGGGGGTGCCTGGTTTTGCCCAAACCCGGGCCAGGGTTTTCGGGTCGCGTTGGAAGGGATTGAATTCTTCATCTTTTTTGCCATTTTTAGCAAAGGAAACCGGAAAGCCCTTTAATTTGCTCACTTCAGGCAACTTCCAGGGCTCTGCCGCATTGGCGATATAACCATCTGTCAAAAGCATAACCGGGGTCATGTATTTTGTCGCCAGCCGCACCGCTTCAATGGCCACCTCAAAACAATCCCCGGGACTGCTGGTAGAGATCACCGGCAACGGCGCCTCGCCATTTCGGCCATAAACCGCCTGGTAAAGATCCGACTGTTCGGTTTTGGTCGGTAGCCCGGTCGAAGGACCTCCCCGCTGCGAATTGATAATAACCAGGGGAAGCTCGGTGGTAATGGCCAGGCCGATCGCCTCTGTTTTCAAGGCAATGCCGGGGCCAGA
>SMXR01000073.1 GCA_004356215.1 Alphaproteobacteria bacterium
CATGGCCGAACGAAAAAATGGGCGGGGGAATTTTTATGGATTTACGTCCGATATTACTGGTTATTGGTCTTTTGCTGATCCCCTTGGGGCTTGGGATGCTGGTGCCAGCATTAGTGGATGCATCCCTATCACATCCCGAATGGCAGGTATTTTTGACCACGAGCGCACTGACGCTTTTTGTCGGGGCCGGACTTTTCTTATCCAATCGGGGCGCCAGCGAGGAGTTGAATGTAAAACAAGCGTTCCTCCTTACCGTTTTGGTTTGGCTGGTTCTCCCCGGTTTTGCCTCTCTGCCGTTTGTTTTTTCTGAATTGGATATGCGTTTCACCGATGCCTTTTTTGAATCCATGTCGGGGTTAACGACCACCGGATCTACGGTTATATCCGGGCTGGATACCGCGCCGCCGGGGATTCTTATGTGGCGGGCTTTGCTGCAATGGCTGGGCGGCATTGGCATTATTGTCATGGCAATTGCGGTGCTGCCAATGCTTAAGATTGGCGGCATGCAGCTGTTTCGCATGGAATCTTCTGATACTTCAGACAAAATCCTGCCCCGGGTGACACAGATTTCAGGGGCCATTACGGCACTTTATTTCACCTTATCAATTGCCTGTTTCCTGGCGCTGGTTTTTGCCGGGATGACAACTTTTGAAGCCGCTGCCCACGCCATGACAACTATCTCCACTGGCGGTTTTTCCACGTCAGATCAGTCGTTGGCGTATTTTGACAGCGGCCTGATTGATGCCATTGAGGTGGTGTTTATGATTATCGGCAGCCTGCCGTTTGTTTTATACTTGCAGGTAATGAGGGGCCGCCCCTTAAAGCTTTGGCAGGATGACCAGGTACGGTTTTTCCTGTCACTGGTTTTTATCCTGATCTTGTTCCTGGCTGTGTGGCTGATGCTTGCAAAGGATTTTGCTTTCCTCCAGGCGCTGCGTTACGCCAGCTTCAATACCGTTTCAATCCTGACCGGAACCGGGTATTCTAACGCCGCCTTTGATTCCTGGGGGCCGGTAGCACTCGTTTTCTTTTTTATCATTATGTTTATCGGCGGGTGTGCCGGTTCCACTACCTGCGGCATCAAGGTGTTCCGGTTTCAGGTTTTATTCGCGGGCGTGGCCACCCAGATGAAAAAACTTAGCCAGCCCCATGCGGTTTACAAACCCAAATTTAATGGCCGGCCAATTCCTGAAACCGTGACCGATTCCGTTATGGGGTTTTTATTCCTGTTTGCGGTGACGTTTGTCGGCCTGGCCCTGGCCCTGACTTTGACCGGGCTGGATTTTCTGACCGCGCTTTCCGGGGCGGCTACTTCGATTGCCAATGTCGGGCCAGGCTTGGGGGATGTTATTGGTCCGTCTGGAACCTTTGGTTCTTTGCCGGACAGCGCGAAATGGATTTTAACCTTGGGGATGTTATTAGGCCGTCTGGAATTGTTAACCGTTTTTATACTGTTCACGCCGACCTTCTGGCGCGCGTAAAGTTCAGGTTTTTATTTCTGAAAAAAGCTGGTCAAGTTTTGCAAGGGCCTCAGTGATATGGCCCTCATCAATAATCAATGGCGGCAGGAGGCGGATGATATTTTCCCCCGATGGCGCCAAAACCAGCCCCAATTCCAGCGCCTTGGCAATCAATGGCCGGGTTTTGACTGTGCATTCAACCCCGATCATCAGGCCAAGGCCGCGGACATCGGTAATTAACGCGGGGTATTTTTGTTGTAAACTCCGAAGACCCGCCATCAGGGTTTTTGTAACCCCCTGAACATGCTCAAAAAAGCCATCTTCCAGCATGATATCCAAAACCGCATTTCCCAGCGCCATCGCCAACGGGTTGCCGCCGTAGGTGGTGCCGTGACTGCCAAATGTAAGGCTTTCACCGACACTGGCGCGGGCCAGACACGCCCCAACCGGAAAACCGCCGCCGATGCCTTTGGCCACGGCCATAATATCCGGGGTTACGCCTGCCCATTCGTGGGCAAAAAGTTTACCGGCCCGGCCCATCCCACACTGGATTTCATCAAAAATAAGCAAAAGGCCGTGCTCATCGGCTATGTTTCTGATGGCCTGAAGGTCTTCACCCGTGGCAGGCAAAATTCCACCCTCCCCCTGGACAGGTTCAAGCAATATCGCCGCAGTTTCAGGGGTGATGGCGGCCGCCAATGCCTCCAGATCAATAAAGGGGACCTGATCAAACCCGTCTGGCATCGGCCCAAAGCCCTTGGTCAGCTTTTCTTTGCCGGAGGCGGCAATGGTGGCCAGGCTGCGGCCATGAAAGGCATTTTTAAAGGAAATAATCCGGTATTTTTCAGGATGCCCCTGGCTTGAATGATATTTCCGGGCCAATTTAATGGCGCATTCCATTGCCTCAACCCCGGAATTGGTGAAAAAAACGTTGTCGGCAAATGTAGCCGCCACCAGGCGTTCTGCCAGTTTCTCCTGAAGTGGAATTTGAAACAGGTTTGACGTGTGCCACAGTTTTTCACCCTGTTCTTTCAAGGTCTCAACCAGATGCGGATGCGAATGGCCCAGCGCAGTGACGGCAATGCCTGAGGCAAAATCAAGATATTTACCTCCTTCAGCGTCAAACAAATAAGCGCCAACACCCCGATCAAACGCGATATCGAAGCGTGAATACGTCGGCATTAGGGGGTTGGGAATGTTTGATTTTTTGTTCATTAACGTCAGGGTTTTAATTTATAACCGCTTTTGAAAATTTTATAGACCAGAACCCATAATGTTACATTCAGGCCAAGTGTAAACCAGACGCCAAACATCAAATCGCCATCAATGCGGTCGATCAGGCTATAGCGAAAGCCATCAATCAGATAAAAGAAGGGGTTGAAAAAACTAATCTGCTGGACTGTTTCAGGCAGCCGGTCGATGGAATAAAATGTTCCCGAAAGCAGGGTCAGAGGGACAATGACAAAATTGGTAATTGCTGCCCCGTGATCGAATTTTTCTGCCCAAATCCCGGCTAAAGTGCCAGCAAGTGAGAGCATTGCCGCCCCGGAAACAAGGAAATACAAAAAAGCCCACCAGTGGGCAATTGTAACTTCAATTCCGGGCCACAGGAAAAAAGCAAGGAATACGGACATCCCGCAAACAACCCCGCGGGAAATCCCGCCCATTACATAGGCGAACGTCAATTCACCCGGGGACAACGGCGGCATCAAAACATCCACAATATTGCCCTGAACCTTGGCGATAAGGATTGACGAAAGGGTATTGGCAAAGGCGTTTTGCATGACCGCCATCATCAAAAGGCCAGGGGCCAGAAAGCTGACAAAGGTTACCCCTTCGGGGGCGCGGCTGGAGCCGCCTAACGCCAGGGAAAAAACCGCCATGAACAAAAGCGTGGTGAACATCGGAGCAATCACGGTCTGGGTCCAAACCTTCATAAAGCGGCGCACCTCTTTCAAATAAAGAGTCCACAGCCCAATCCAGTTAAACTGTTTAAAATGGCGGCTGGTCAGTCCCTTGGATTGTTCGTTTCTGGCGTTCATAAATGGTGGTTCCTTCTCCAGCAGGTGATAACGAAGAAGCAGGGGCTTTACAAGGCAAGACACCCCGCCTGGGGGGTTTTCAAGTTTTTTTGGGAGCCCCTTGTTTAGTTATGCGGGCATGCGTATATACGGGGAGCAAAATTCAAGCGAGAGACCAAACAATGGCATGGACCGACGATAAAATTGATAAACTGCAAAAGCTCTGGGGCAAGGGGCTGACCGCCAGCCAGATTGCCGAAAAACTTGGTGATGGGATTACCCGCAATGCAGTTATCGGCAAGGCCCACCGCCTGAAGCTTCCCTCACGGCCCTCACCGGTCAAAACTGAACCTGAGAAGAAACCGGAACCCGTTGCTGCTCCCCCGGTCAAAAAGGAAGAGGCCCCGGATGTTAATAAAACCTCGCTCCTGGAATTAACCGAACAAACCTGCAAATGGCCAATTGGACATCCTGGCGATGCTGATTTTTATTTTTGCGGAAAACCTTCTCGTCCCGGCGTTCCCTACTGCCCCGATCATTGCCTGATGGCATTCCAGGCCCAGTTGCCCCGTAAAGACCGGCAGGGCGGTCGCGCCTGATCTTTTTTCCTTTATTTTTTAAGGCGTTAAGTTGATTTAAAGATTGACTTTTCAAGCAGTTGTTGCCATTTAAACCAAACTAAATTAGTCTTGTTTAAGGAAAGTCGCATAAATTAGCGAAAAACAGTCCCTTATAGGGAGAAAAAAGATGATTCGTTTAACCAATTTAGCTGATTACGGGGTGGTTTTAATGTGCCACATGGCGGGCGCCCCGAAAGATTTATACAGCGCCGTTTATTTATCGAAAGACACCGGTATCCCGGTCCCAACCGTCAGCAAGATTATGGGCGCACTTTCCAAGGCAGGCCTTTTGACTTCTCACCGCGGTCTTAAGGGTGGCTTTCGCCTGGAGCGGGCCCCCGAGGATATTTCGGTTGCCAATGTTATCGAAGCGGTCGATGGCCCGATTGCCCTGACCAATTGCATTGAACATGCCCCGGGGGACTGTTGCTATGAATCTGTTTGTTCCATGAAACCCCACTGGCAAGTGATCAATACTGTTATTCGCAAGGGGTTGGACAGTATTACTCTGGATGAAATTGCCAGCCCCGCCCCGGCAATCGCCAGCCTTGACCCGGTGGTTTTCAGTCACAGCCCCAAAACAGGACACTAAAGGAATACATCAGATGGATAGCCGCGCAAACAGCAATAAAGAGCTTAAAGAAAGCATTGGGGACTACAAGTACGGTTTCACCACCGATATCGAGTCTGAATTCGCGCCTAAGGGCCTGAACGAAGATATTGTACGGTTTATCTCGGCCAAAAAGAAGGAACCGGAGTGGCTGCTGGAGTGGCGTCTCAAAGCCTTTGCAGCCTGGCAGGAAATGGTCGAACCTGAATGGGCGCAGGTAAAATATCCCGAAATTGATTTCCAGGACGCGTATTATTTTGCCGCGCCGAAACAAAACGACGGGCCAAAAAGCCTTGATGAGGTTGACCCCGAAATTCTTCGTACTTATGAGAAACTTGGCATTTCCTTGCGGGAACAAGAGGTTTTGGCCGGGGTCAAGGGCGCGCCCAAGGTGGCGGTTGATGCGATTTTTGACAGCGTCTCGGTGGCGACAACGTTTCGTGAGGAGTTAAAAAAGGCCGGGGTTGTTTTTATGGCGATTTCTGAAGCAGTGCATGAGTACCCCGATCTCGTGAAAAAATATCTTGGCAGTATAGTTCCCCAACGCGACAATTTTTATGCAGCGTTGAACTCGGCGGTCTTTTCCGACGGGACATTCGTTTATATTCCCAAAAACACTCGCTGCCCTATGGAGCTGTCGACTTATTTCCGTATCAACGCCGAAAACACCGGTCAGTTTGAACGCACCCTGATTATCGCCGAAGAGGGATCCTACGTCAGTTATCTTGAGGGCTGTACCGCGCCAATGCGCGATAAAAACCAGCTTCATGCCGCTGTTGTCGAGTTGCTGGTGATGGACTATGCCGAGATTAAATATTCCACTGTCCAGAACTGGTACCCCGGTGATAAAAACGGCAAGGGCGGAATTTACAATTTTGTCACCAAGCGCGGCCTGTGCAAGGGCAAGAAATCAAAAATTTCCTGGACCCAGGTTGAAACCGGCTCGGCGATCACTTGGAAATACCCCAGCTGTATTTTGCAGGGTGACGGCTCGGTCGGGGAATTTTATTCGGTGGCGGTCACCAACAACTACCAGCAGGCCGACACCGGCACCAAGATGATCCATATCGGCAAGAATACGCGCTCAACCATAATCTCGAAGGGGATTACCACCGGCAAAGGGCAAAATACCTACCGCGGCCTGGTCAGGGTGTTGCCCAAGGCCGAAAACGTACGCAATTTTACCCAGTGTGACTCACTGCTTTTAACCGACACCTCGGGGGCGCACACGATCCCTTATATTGAAGTGAAAAACCCGACCGCGCAGATTGAGCACGAAGCCACCACCTCCAAAATCAGTGACGACCAGTTATTTTATTGTCTGTCGCGTGGCCTTGATGAGGAAGAAGCGGTGGCGATGATTGTCAACGGCTTTTGCCGCGATGTTATGAAACAACTGCCGATGGAATTTGCGGTTGAGGCCCAAAAATTGCTCGGGATCAGCCTTGAAGGCAGCGTCGGCTAAAAAGGAAATTTGAAGAATGACGGCGATATTAAATATTGAAGATTTGAAGGTCAGGGTTGATGGCAAGGAAATCCTGAAAGGTCTGACCCTCAAAATCAACCCGGGCGAAGTACACGCGATTATGGGCCGAAACGGTTCTGGCAAATCAACCTTGGCCAATGCTCTTGCTGGCAAGCCGGGTTATGAAGTGACGGGGGGCAAAGCCAGCTATAAAGGCAAGGACCTATTAGCCCTTAAGGCCCATGAGCGCGCTGGAGAAGGCCTCTTTCTCGGGTTTCAATACCCCGTGGAAATCCCCGGTGTCAGCAATTTGAACTTCTTGCGCACCGCCCTAAATGCCCAACGAAAATACCGCGGCGAAGGCGATATGGACGCCCCGACCTTCCTGAAAAATATCAAGGAAAAGGTTGCCCTTCTTGACATGGATTATGAAATGCAGAAACGCGCTGTCAATGTCGGCTTTTCCGGAGGTGAAAGGAAGCGCAACGAAATGCTGCAAATGCTGATGCTGCAGCCAACCCTGGCGGTTTTGGACGAAACCGATTCCGGACTGGATATCGATGCCCTCAAAATTGTTTCCCAGGGCATTAATGCCATCCGCTCACCGGACCGCGGACTGTTGCTGATCACCCATTACCAGCGGCTTTTGAGATACGTCGAACCCGATTTTGTACATGTGCTTTCGGACGGAAAGATTGTCAAAACCGGCGACAAAACCCTGGCCCTGGAGTTGGAAGAAAAAGGATACGCGGACGTCGCCTGAAAGAAATTATGAGCAAAAGTGCCACATACGCCAAAGACGCAAAACATTTGATTCCCGGGCCCAGGGAAGAAAACTGGCGCTATGCCGATTTGTCCCTAATTAGGGGCAACGTTCTCCCAATTGCGAAGGAGGAGCCTACACTCCATAAGCCTATACCGATTTCAAAATGGCCAAGACTGGTGATCGGGAACGGCAAGGTTGTTGAAAAACCTGAAACCCTTAAAGGCCTAGAAGTTACCTTCGGTGCCGGGGAGAATAAGAAATCTGCCACCGCGCCGGCAGACCATCCCCTGGAGCGTATTAATAACGATTTGGCCACTGCCGGGGTACAAATAACAATTTCCAAAGACTATAACCTTGCCGGTCTTGAAATTATTTTTGTCGAGGATGGCCCTAAGGAAAGCGCCCGGCACCTGAAGAATATGATTGTTCTTGAAGAGGATGCCAAAGCCAAGATTTTGCTCCGTACTCTGGGGCAAAGGGGGGCAAGCTGGGTCAACACGGTAACCACTGTGTCTGTAGGAAAGAATGCCGGGCTTTTTCTTGTCACGGATTTTGAAGCTGTTCAAAAGACCTTAATATCCAGTTTGATAAAAGCACAGGTTTATAAAGGTGGTTCCCTTGATATTTTCAGCTTAGGAATTGGGCTTCCTTCGCTTCGAAACGAGGTTGAGGTTAAATTAAAAGGCAAAGGCGCGCGGACAAACCTTAAGGGGGGCTTGCTTGCGGCTGAAGGTGAGGTCATCGATTTTGTCACCCGCATTTTTCATACCTCACCCGGGGCGAACAGTGACCAGACCTTCCGTGCTGTGGCCGGTCGCAAGGGCAAAACAGCCTATCAGGGCCGCGTTGTGGTGGAGAAAGACGCCCAAAAAACCGAAGCCCACCAAAGCTGTAAAAATTTGATTTTGGAACGCACGGGCGAGGCCAATGTCAAACCAGAACTATTGATCTTCGCCGATGATGTTATTTGTTCACACGGGGCTACGGTGGGCGAGCTTGATGAAGCCTCATTGTTTTACATGATGCAGCGCGGCATCCCGAAAGAGGAGGCCAAGGCGTTGCTGGTGCGGGCTTTTTTAGGCGATATTTTTGAAGGCCTGAATGATCAAGTATTGATGGCGCATTTCGAACAAAAAATTGATACCTGGATGCAGCAAAACCTGGTGGGGAAAAAGAAATGAACCGGCCGGAAAATATAAAAACTTTTGATATTGAGACAGTGCGGGCGGATTTCCCGATTCTGGCCGATACGGTTTACGGCAAGCCCCTGACATTTCTGGATTCTGCCGCCAGCGCGCAAAAGCCAAAGGTGGTGATCGATACGGTGGCTGAGCTTTACAGCCATGGCTATGCCAACATCCATCGCGGCATGTACAAGCTTAGCCAGGAAGCGACCGAAGCTTACGAGCAAACCCGTTTTCTGGTCCGGGAGTTTATCAACGCGGCGTCCCACAAGGAATGCCTGTTTGTCCGCAATGCCACCGAAGGTATTAATTTAGTGGCACAAAGCTATGGCCGGACATTCCTGACCAAGGGCGATGAAATAATCCTGACCACCCTTGAGCACCACTCAAACATTGTCCCCTGGCAGTTGCTTGCCGAAGAAAAAGGGTTATCCCTGAAAATTGTACCGATAAGCGATGAGGGCGAAGTCGACATGGCCGCTTTTAAAGAGCTGCTGTCGAGTAAAACCAAAATGGTTGCGGTGGCGCATATCTCCAACGCCATTGGCACGGTGCTGCCGGTGAAAGAGATTATTTCGCTTGCCCATAAGGCGGGCGCCAAGGTGTTGCTTGATGGCTGTCAGGCTGCGCCCCATATAAAAATTGATGTCCAGGACCTGGATGTGGATTTTTACGTTTTCTCTGGCCACAAGGTTTACGGACCCACCGGGGTTGGAGTTTTATACGGCAAAGAAGAATTGCTGAACGCAATGCCGCCGTGGCAGGGTGGTGGCGATATGATCGATTTGGTGACCTTCGAGAAGACCACCTACAACGTTTTGCCCCACAAGTTTGAAGCCGGAACCCCGAACATTGCCG